>JAUVKJ010000132.1 GCA_030592145.1 Bacteroides sp. | reverse complement strand
GTGAGCATAAAAATAATCAAGCCTGAACGCAAGCCCTGTTAAAAAACAGTGAAAAAACACGGAAAAACTCAATACTTATTGAATCTAAATAAAGCTGGCTGCCAGAAGAATGATCATCTAAACTCTGATCGTTTTGTTTCTACAGTTGATCATACTGGTCCGGCCGCTGGTGCAAACTGACTAACTTATTCATCTTCTGGGACTTGCAGGTCTCTGAATTTTTTTTCACCCCAGGGGAATGATTTTCCCGGCTTCCCTGCATTAAGATGCAACGGATTCGTTTTGCACCTTGGCCAAATCAAGGGAGAAAGGCCATCTCCCGGATTAATTAGTAAACCAAAAAACAAAAAAAATGAATGAAACACAAAAACTATCGGAAGAGTTCCTGCCACTGCGCAGGGATGAGATGTATGAGATCCACGGAGGAGGGATCATCGTGGCCGGGCTGGTTATCGCCGCCGGTGCCGCGATCATTAATGACTGGGATAATTTCATAAACGGCCTGATGGGCAGGCCTGAAGTTAAATAATGAACATCATGAAAAACACAGATTTCGTAACGGAAAATTTCCGTGAACTGTCATGCGATGAAAAATTCAACTGCACAGGTGGCGGATTTGCCTATGACGTAGGCCGGTTTATACGCTTTTCCATCATCGCCGGAGGCGGTGTCCATATGGCCATTCTTGATGCTTGTTTAGTTCAGTGTAAATAACCTGAATAATGTATAACAGGGAGGGGGGCACAGGCCTCCCTCTCCTTTATCCTGATAAAAATGAAAAAAAAATATTCCCTTCTTCAGGTGATCGTGTTAATTGCTTCATTTATCCTGTTCAGCCTTATTTTCAGTAATTGGGATGAGATAATAAACTGGCTTTTCTGAGTTTACAAACGATGGAAAAGACCGCGCATACCGGGGGAGATTTCATGGATTATCTTCCATCCTACCTGGTATCCATCCATCCGGGAGGCCGTACGATCTATCTTATTTCGATCTTTCTCATCATTGGCATACTGGCCAGCCTTCCGTTGGTTTCTGTACAGGTGTCCGTGTCAGGCCGGGGAATTATCCGCCCCCTTCGGGAAAAAACCAGGATCATTGCAGCCACCTCAGGCATCGTGGATGAGGTTTATGTAAATGAAGGTGACAGGATACAGGAGTCAGAGCCCCTGTTAAAGATCAGGTCCGTCGAAACAAAAAAGAACCTCCAGTCACTGAACATGGAATTACGGGAAACCGAGGCCCACATATACGATCTCGGGCGACTGACAAGCAGTCCCCTGAAAGTACCCTGCTCCCCGAAATATACCAGGGAATATGAGGAATACCTTGATCGTATCGCATACCTTGAATTATTGCATACAAAGGTAAAAAGGGAATTTTCGAGGCATGAAAGCCTGTACAGGGCCGGTTTGATCAGCGGGAAGGAATACGACGACCTGGTTTTCGAAGAAGAAAAGGCCGTAAAGGAACTGGAGAACTTAAAAAGTCAATCCCTCAGCCACTGGCAAAACGAATACTACGGGCAGCTTGGCCGATTGAGGGACTTGCAAACACAGATCAGAAGCACCGAAGAAAAGATCCGCCTGACTACGGTTCATGCCCCGGCTACCGGTAACCTGGTTGAGTTTAAAGGTATTTTTGAGGGATCGGCAGTACATACAGGATCCGTCATCGGTGTCCTGAGTCCGGAATCAGGGCTGATCGGTGAATTTTACGTCTCGTCCGGTGACATTGCCTTCCTCAGAACGGGACAGAAAGTGCATCTTCACCTGGATGCTTTCAGTGCCAGGGAATGGGGCATTCTTCCGGGATGTATATATGAGATCTCCAGTGATTTCCTTCTGCTGGATAAACAACCGGTATACAGAGTAAAATGCCGGATCGAACGCACTGAACTGCACCTGAGAAACGGGTACGCCGGAAAGATTAAAAAGGGTATGAGCTTTCAGGCACGTTGCCTTGTGACGCGCCGGACATTATTCCATTTGCTGGCCGACAAAGCCGACAACTGGCTGAATCCGGCATTGCCCGGAAAGAACATATCCGTCATTCCATGACTCCCTGATAATGAAAAGGATCAGAGCCATTCGGCAACATGACCAGAGCGACTGCGGTGCAGCATGCCTTTGCAGTATCGCAGGTTCATTCGGGTACCATATCCCCCTGTCCAGGATGAGGGAACTGGCGTCGACTGACCGCAAGGGCACGAACGTCATGGGACTGGTCGAAGCGGCTGAGAATATGGGTTTTTTCGCCAAAGGCATCAAGGGCCCGCCGGAAGCCCTGAAATCCGCACCTCTCCCCTCAATCGCACATATGGCTATGGACCGTAACCTATTTCATTTTGTTGTGCTGACCCGGGTTGGAAGGCAATATGTGAAATACATGGACCCTGACGGGGGAACCCTGAAAAAGGTAAGGTTTGAAACCTTTAAAAAAAGCTGGACAGGTGTGCTCGTGATACTTGCACCGGGACCCGCATTTAAAGAGAAAAATGATAATGCGCCCATGCTTGCACGGTTCCTCGGCCTGGTCCGCCCTTTCCGTAAAACGATCTTCCAGGCTCTCGCGGGTGCCGTCCTCTACAGCCTTCTTGGTTTGTCAACCTCACTTTTTGTTCAGAAGATCATGGATTTCGTCCTGGTAAACCGGAACCTGAACCTGCTGAACCTCATGGGCCTGGCCATGATGGGCCTCCTGCTTATCAGGATGCTGATCTCCTGGTTTAAGAGCCTTTTCCTTCTGAAGGCAGGGCACCAGGTTGACGCTGGACTGGTACTGGGCTATTACAAGCATCTGCTTTCCCTTCCCCAGCGATTTTTCGATACCATGCGAACCGGTGAGATCCTGTCAAGGATGAATGATGCGATCAAGATCCGGGTATTTATCAATCACAGCCTTATCGAACTCATCGTTGCTGTTCTTACCATCCTGCTGACATTGCTCGCCATGATCCTGCTCTCATGGCAACTCTGCCTCATGGTGGCATCTGCCCTCCCCTTGTACGCCATCCTGTATGTTATATTTGACAGGATAAACAGAACGGTACTTCGCAGCCTGATGGAGGAAACTGCCGGACTTGAGTCACAGCTGGTCGAATCCGTCCAGGTACAGAGAACCATCCGGGCCTTCGGATGGCAGGCATATGCAAACGGCAAAACCGCAATGAAATTCACCAGGGTCCTCAAAATGAATTACAAAGCCGGGATCGCCTCCATCATATCCGGGCATGCCGGAGAATTCATTTCCGGTATACTCACCATCCTGTTGTTATGGACAGGTGCAGCAAAGGTGATTGAGGGTTTGCTGAGTCCCGGGGAACTCATGTCTTTCTATGCCATGCTTGGTTACCTGCTGGGACCCCTGCGTAACCTGGGCGGCATGAACAGGACGATACGTGATGCCCTCATTGCCGCCGACAGGTTGTTTCAGATCCTCGATCTGGAACACGAAAAAAATGCATGTTCCGGTATCCGGGTAAACCGGATCAACAGTAATATTGAATTCTGTAATGTTAACTTCAGGTACGGGTCAAGACCGGAATTGTTCAAAGATCTGAGCTTCATTATCCCATCCGGGAAAATGACCGGGATAGTGGGCAGAAGCGGATGCGGAAAAAGCAGCATTGCCGCAATGCTGAGAGCAGAGCATCTGCCCCTTAAAGGAAACCTGTTGATAAATGATTGTGACATCCGGCAGATTGACAAAACATCCCTTCGCCGGAAAATAGGAATGGTGCCACAGCATATCGAGCTTTTTTCAGGAAGCATCCTTGAAAATATTGCACCTTGTGAGAGCGGGCCGGATACGGAAAAACTTATGAAATTCGCAACCCGGACGGGACTGATCCGGTTGATTAATCATTTGCCCGATGGATTTTATACAGAGGTCGGGGAACATGGACTTGGTCTCTCAGGAGGGGAACGGCAGCGGATCGCTTTTACCAGGGCCCTCTATCATGAACCCGATATGCTGATCCTCGATGAAGCCACTTCAGCCCTTGATCCGGTCTCCGAAGCAGAGATCTTTGATCTGGTCAGTGATCTGCGCAGCGGTAAGATGACCCTGGTGATCATCTCACACAAACTAAGCCTGGTACAGAATGCGGATCATATCGTTCTGATCGATGAAGGTCAGGCCAGGGAATCGGGCAGGCATAAAGACCTGATGCGATTAAACGGACTGTACCGCCAGCTCTGGTCGGTTCAGAACCCGGCATCCTGAATACCGGAGCATTCTTCCACTATTCCCGGTCACTGTATTTCTTTTTTTGGTATTTTATGCCACCGTATTAAAACGCACAGTATGAACCGGAACAACATCTCGTATCCAACCCTTCCACAGGCCTGGGTGATCTTTGCCATTTTCCTGGCAGTTAGCATTGGTATAGGACTTCTTATGGGAATGATCAATAAGTTGGCAGGAATACAAAATCTCTCAATCGGCAATTTCATCGCGTACAACATATCTGTGCTTTTTGTGATCTGGTTTGCCTGGAGGAACAGGAGGCCGCAGGGAAAAAGGTTGCTCCATTTTAATCCCATATCTCCCGCCCTATACCCCCTGCTGGTCATCCTTACGGTTTCCCTCGCCGTTTTCCTGGATCCCATTACAAATCTCCTGCCCATGCCTGAATTTATGGAACAGCTACTGGCCATGCTGGCCACAAAGGATGTATGGACCTTTATGATGGTTGGTATCACGGGGCCCATCCTTGAGGAAGCATTGTTCAGGGGGATCATCCTCGACGGCTTTCTTACCCGCTACAAACCGGGCAAGGCAATATTCTGGTCGGCCTTCCTGTTCGGGCTCTTCCACCTGAATCCCTGGCAATTCATTCCCGGTTTTCTGATCGGCCTGCTTCTGGGATACATTTACCTCAAGACAAGGTCCATCATCCCCGTGATACTGGTACATATCGTCAATAACTCGTTTTCCTACCTCATTATGTATTTCTACGGAGATGATGTGATGAGCTTCAGGGATCTGTTCACTGAATCGGGTGACTATAATCTTTTTCTGGCTGTATCCACAGTGATATTTGCAGCCTGCCTCTTTCTCCTTTATAAAATACTCAACCAGAATACCGGAATATGGACCTTCAGCTCAAAGACAGACTCATCATAGAAAACATATCGGTCAAATCATAAGTATCGGGGAAGGATCGCACCGCGGAACAATGGGTTAGGTTTTTAGGGATTCAGGTACTAAATTTGTAACTGTGAAGATTTCAAGGCTCATAGGATATCTCTTCTTGCTGCTGTTTCCTGCTATGGTTTTCAGCCAGCAATATGGGTTCCGTAATTTTTCACTTGAGGACGGCCTGCCCCAGACCGAGGTACAGGCTCTGATACAGGACAGCAAAGGCATCATATGGGTGGGCACCAATGGAGGCGGACTCGCACATTTCAACGGAAATTCATTCAGGGTCTTCACTACACGGGACGGGTTGCCTGACAATATTGTTTATTCTCTTTGTGAAGACGGAGAGGGAAACATCTGGATCGGATCTATGAATGTCATTTCAAAATATGACGGTGTCAGTTTCCGGGTCTACCGTGAAAAAAATACCCCGGATTTCACAGCGTACAACCAGATCTTTGCAGACGAGAGCGGCCGGATCTGGGCCGTGTCGGTAAATGACCAGGCCCTTCTCAGGCTTGTAGCCATTTCCGGCGATGAAATAGTACCGATCTCCGATCATTTCAGCGA
>JAUVKJ010000322.1 GCA_030592145.1 Bacteroides sp. | reverse complement strand
TTGAGTTCAATTTTTTCGCTGAAAAACCCGTCACCGAATTTATACAGTGGGATCAACTCATCCTCCATTACAGGAATGCTGTCTTTCCCGATTACCGTAAGCAGCGCATGGTAGGGTGTGACCTGATTACTGTCGGGGCAGACCGATTTCAGCCCGGAATCATCCAGGTCGCCAATGTTAAAAAATAGTTCCAGGCTGCCGGTGGCTTCGGGGCCGGGATTTATCTTTTCGCAGGAATTGAATCCGAATGCCACCAAGGCAAGGACCAATACCACAAGGGATTTAAACAGAGTTTTCATGACAAATGGTTTTAATAGTAAAGATACAATAATAGCACACTAATGTCAAGATACATTTTCTGCTTAAAAGGTTGCTCCCGGTTCACTAATTGCAATCCACATCCTGAAGCAACTCGTTCCAGCAGTGCCAGTCCAAATCGCCGAAGTCCACCTCATTCTTGACCCTTCCTTCCTTTGTTGTGCGATTCCATTCGATGTAAGTATCCTTTTGCGAATAAGATATTGTATAATAAGCATCGTAAACAACCTCATCGACGATCCCGAAGGTAATATAGCTTCCATTCTCAGCTCCGCCCGGTTTCACAATTGTATAGGTGATATCCGAAACATCCTGTTCCCAGTCCCTGTTCCATTCAATAGTAAGCCATTCGACGTTGTTGAGGGGACTCTCATACATGGTCCATTCGGCGTGGGTGCGGTCGTACCGGACCGTTCCCCCGAACCATTTGAAATCTTCATAAACACCTACCCTGGTGATAAACATTTCTGCCGTGAATTCATCGTTGGAGATCCTTTTCGTAACCAGCCTGGCCGTATAGGTGTCTGTCCCGGCACTTACGGAATAAGACCACTGCCAGCTGTTGTCACCCAGGTAAACCGGGGTATGGTTAAAGGATTCCAGGTATGCAGCCACAGGCACGATCATGGGAACTGTGACCAGTACATTCCAGATGGTAACTGTTGCATAGGAATAAAGTGAATTCGAATAGGTATTCAGGGACTTCAGATTTGTCGTGTCAACAACGAAATTACTGAAATCCATCATCAGCGCATCAATGGGGGGCAGTTCCGGCAGGGTATCCGGATCCTTGTTTTCACTGCAGGAAATGCTCAGCAATACAAGTACCAAGGTAGTTGCCAGTATTGAAATTATTCTGCGACTCTTTATCATAAATATTACATATTTAGTGTTACCTCCTACTACGAGATTGTAAGAGTTTTGTTACAGAAATACCCGTATATAGCAGGTCAGGAACAAGCCCCGGTGAGTTAAACCATTTTTATGATTAAAATGTAATATTATTGTAAATTTGACGAGACCAATGAATTAATGCATCAATAAATTATATTTCCTGTGAAAGTTCATAAAATTCTTTATCACAGCCTGAAGTTCTTAGGTTGTCTGATGATGGCCGGACTGATTTTCAGTTGCAGCCGGAAGCCCGAAGTAAAACCCAATATCCTTTTTGCCATCGCCGATGACTGGGGGTGGCCGCATGCCAGCGCCTACGGTGATCCGGTGGTCCAAACCCCGGCCTTTGACCGGGTAGCCCGGGAAGGGGTGCTTTTCAACCATGCCTACATCTCCGCCCCCTCCTGTACCCCCTCAAGGAATGCCATTCTGACGGGACAGTACCACTGGAGGCTGGGACCCGGGGCCAGTCTTTGGAGCACCCTGGATCCGTCCACGCCCGTATATCCCCTGCTGCTGGAGGAAGCGGGATATTATGTGGGATACTGGCGTAAGAGCTGGGGACCCGGAAAGCTGGATGATTGGAAGAAGCATCCGAGCGGCAAACGCTACGAAGGAGGATTTGAAGAATTCATGGCCGGAAGACCTGAAAACACACCTTTTTGTTTCTGGCTGGGTGCCTATGATCCCCACCGGCCCTATGAGAAAGGTTCGGGAGCTGCAAGCGGCATGGACCTGGACCGCATCCGGCTTTTCGAATGTTTTCCGGATGACTCTGTTGTCAGAAGCGATGTGGCTGACTATTATTTCGAGGTTCAGCGCTTTGACTCCGATGTGGCCAGGGCCATCCGGATCCTTGAAGAAACCGGGGAACTGGAAAATACCATCATTGTGGTCACCGGTGACCACGGCATGCCTTTCCCGCGATGCAAAGCCAACCTGTATGATTCCGGTACGCGGGTCCCCCTGTCCATTCTCTGGGGATCAGGAATCCGGAAGTCCGGACGAGTCATTGAGGATTTCGTCAGCCTGAGCGACCTGGCGCCTACTTTTCTCGAACTGGCCGGAGTGGAGATCCCGGAAGTAATGACCGGCAAAAGCCTTGTTAACCTGCTGGCAGGCAGAAAACAGGGAATCGTGGAGCCGGACAAACGGGACTTTATATTATACGGAAAGGAAAGGCATGTACCCGGCCAGGAAGTGCACATGGGCGGATATCCCTGCCGTGCCATCCGCACCCATGACTTTCTGTACATCCGGAATTTCAAACCGGAGCGCTGGCCTTCCGGTACACCAGACTACCTGAATGCAGCTATCCCTTATTGCTGGTTGGGGGACTGTGACAACGGACCGACCAAGGTCTATATGGCTGAAAACCGGGACAGGGACGATCATCACCGGCAACTCTGGGAGCTGGCTTTTGGCAAGCGCCCGGAAGAGGAATTGTATGATTGCCACAGGGACCCGGAGCAACTCCGGAACCTGGCTGCTGACCCAGCCTATGCGGATGTTAAAAACAGCCTGGCCGAACAATTGATGAAAAACCTCATGCTAACTGATGATCCCCGTGCTTCAGACCATTACGAATCCTCAGGACAGGAAGACCCATTCGACCACTACCCCTATTACGGACAAGGTCCCCGTCATCCATCGTACAACCCTGA
>JAUVKJ010000210.1 GCA_030592145.1 Bacteroides sp. | reverse complement strand
AACGCGGCCAAGGTGGTCAAGATTTGCATCGCAGAGGATCTGCTCAAGCAGGTTCTCTGGCTTTGGCGGCATTCTGGTGGCCTTGATGAGATCGCAGATCCGGTCGATCTGATCCTCTTTGTAGCGGTACAGGGGCAGTATCTCCCGGGCGTATTCGACCGAGCGGCTTTCATGGTCATCCATGCGGTCGATATAACCTATGTCATGCAGCAAGGCAGCAGTTCGCAGGATCAGGAGGTCCTCCTCGCTCACCTTTTCCCCGCGCCCCAGCAATTCCACCTGGGCGTATACATGGATGGTGTGCTCAACATTGTGGAAGAACAGGTCCTCGGGGAGTTCCTTCCCGAGTTTATCAAGGACGAATTCTTCCACGTCGAGGAGGCGGAGGAGTTGGATCTGGATTTTAAAACTTTCGTTGGGGGAGATCCTGTTGGCTTCAGAGAAGGTCGGGTTTAATCCGTTCACGAAGAACATGGCAATATCTCCCTTGTATTTTACCGGCATTTTTCCGCGGAACTCGCACTGGAAGAAATCCTTGATCAGTTTATACGTTGTGGCTGAAATGTTCACTTTGCCAATTTCACCAGATGACTCCATACGGCTGGCCGTATTGACCGTGTCTCCCCAGATGTCGTAAGAATACTTTTTCTGGCCGATCACACCGGCGATAACCGATCCGGTGTGGATCCCGATCCGCAGATCCCAGATATCGGTTTCTGATTCCTTCAGTTTTTTCATATGGCGCTGCATCTCAAGGGCAGCAAGTACAACCTCAACCGGATTTGTACGGTTTTTAACGGGAATACCACCGGCTGCCATATAGGCATCTCCGATGGTCTTGATTTTTTCTATATTGTATTTTTCGACAACGGAATCAAAATGAAAATAGAACCGGTCAAGCTGATCGATAAGTTTCTCCGGGTTCATATGTTCGGCGATCTTGGTGAACCCCTGGATATCCGCAAAAAGGACTGTAACCATCCTGAATTTGCTTGAGCTTGCTTTCCCCTTAGCCTTTAATTCATCCGACGTTTTTTTTGGAAGGATATTGGCGAGAAGGTCATCTGTTTTTTCCTTCTCTTTGAGAAGGGTTTCGGTCCTTTCCTGGACGACCTCCTCCAGGTGGTAACGCTCTCTCAACTGTTGCAGGTTTCTCCATTTCTGCATCATGTAAAGAAAGATCAGGATGAGCAGCGAATAGAAAAGAATTGCATACCATGAAGTGAACAGGGACGATTTAATTCTGAACCGGAATGCATCTTTTTCGGAAACAATTCCGAAAATATCCTGGCTGCGGATAAGAAATTCATAATTGCCCTGTCCTAATCCGATGAATTCTATGGAGGAATTATCACTCCATTCAGACCATTGATCATGCAAACCTGATAGACGGTACTGAAAAAGGGGTGCAGATTCACTGTTGTAATCGGTGGATAAAAAATCAAAGCGAATCCTGTTTTTTGAATGCGGGATACTGATCCTGTCCTTACTCAGGGATTCCGAAAATGCCCTGGAGGCCAGGAAATCATATTGCATAATGGGGTCATCCCCTATAGTTACCCCGGAGATGTGGGAACACGAAACCGGTGTTCCGGGCCGGGAGAGTGCCGGATCGAAACGCAGTATCCCTTCATGGGTGCCGATCCACATTATGTTTTCCGGTTCTGCGAACAGGCAGTTGATGATCTTCGCGTTCAGCCGGCGATACCGGAGCGGATGGATTTTGTAATTTCCATCTGTGAATGGCCGTGCCAGCCAGATTTTGTCACTGGTCTTGTCAGAATGGTCTATGCTGATCCACAGATTTTTATCCATGTCTTCTGCCATCTGGACGATCCTGTATGCTCCGCCGGGTACCGGTACGGGGAAAATCGTATCGTACAGGAATTGTTGTGTTGCAGGATCAAATCTGAATAATTTCTCAAAGCAGGAAAAAAACAGTTTTCCGCCGGGTACATTAATCAGTTCAATGTAGGATCCTCTGCCTGCTGACAGATCCTCAGGTGTATAGCTTGAATAATTCAGGTTCCCTGCATTACTGAAGGGTTTTGTGGAGCGGTAGATTGCACCGGACCTGGAAGATAGCCAGAGGAAACCGGCGGGAGAAAAGGCGATATCGTCGATGCTAACACTTGGAAGTGAGAAGTTTTTAAATTCTTCCCAGTCATCCGGATTAAAGATCCGTATGCCCCGGTCTGTACCTGCAAGCAGAAGATTTTGCCCGGGCTCATAGTGCAGAGCGTTTACCGGGCCGGGAATGATCATTCTGGTATGCTGTCCGGTGAACTCGTACAGGCCAATGTTGCTCCCTGCAATCAGGCTGCCCGGTGTACCTGCCAGGCAGCGGCAGTCTCCTTCAATCCCCGGGACCCGGATAAATTCGGCATTTCCAGGGTATGGAACCCTCTGGCCTTCCAGGGCCCGCAGGCGGAAAAGTCCCTGGCTCGTTGCAGCATAAAGGGTTCCCTGATGACGAATGAGATCTTTTACATTGCCATTCAGGCCGTTATTCCTGTCAAAAAAACTGAATGCAGAGGGGATCTCGATGCGGCTGACGGTATGCTCATGCAGGGCCCAGAGATTATCCGAAGCATCTGCCAGGAGCTGGATAATTTCGTTGCTGTACAAACCGTCAGATACGCTGATGCGATTCAGAACCCTGCCATCTTCCGTTAAGACAATGACTCCGCCCTTGCGGGTCCCGAAAGCTATATGTCCCGTTGAGAGTTTTATGGCACAGGTAAATCCAAACTCCTCCATGAGCTTTCCGGGATAGCGGAGTTCATCCATGGTGTCTCCGGGCCCGCTCATCATCAGATCATTATTGACCCCGTCAATAAATAATGTTTTCTCACCGCTGGGAAGGATCCCGGATAAATGTTCCGGTCGACGGGATATCTTTTGCAGATTACCCTCGTTATAATGGAATAATTCATTCCCTTCAGCGAGGATGAATATCCCTTCCCCGGAAGGGAAGATCCGCACCGGCGTAATATCTGACTGAACAACAGCCAGATTGCCTTTTCCCAGGCTGAACAATCCTTCAGAAGTAAGTATGTATAAGATATCACCGGAAGACAGGACCTGGAGGATGTTCCCGTTCAGGGAACCGCTCATCCGGGCATCGGCCTTTCCATCCGGGACAGTGGCCGCTTTCCCTTCAGGGGGTATCCCTTCCAGAAATACAGATTCACCGTTCACTGTCCGGACAAGCAAACCCAGCCTGGTTTTAGTGTAGCCATAGATACTGGACTGATGTTTTACAAGGTGTACGCTGCCGTCAACCGCGATGTGTTTCCAGTTGGTTCCGTCAAAACGAAGGATGCCATTTCGTGCACCGATATAAATGAATCCATCCTTGTCCTGGATAATTGAATTGTAATGATTGACGAATGTATATGCTCCTGGCAGGCAGGGATGGACATGAGGGCGCCCAAGTTCTTGAAAATGAGTAGCTGATAAATCAATACCCCAATAGAACCAACCTGCAAGAGCAAAAAAAATGAAAACAAATCTTCTCAGAATGTGAAGAAAATTCATAACTTGTGATTCTGAATATTTGGGCGTGACTCAAAGTAAACAAATTTATGAATTAAAATTCTTAATTAAGAATATATCTAATTATGGAACAGAAATCCAAAAACCCCATTCTTATAACATGGGATTTCACTGAGAAATCCGGTTTTGCACTGGAGCATGGAATCAATCTTGCCAAGCACCTGAATACTGAAGTTGCCCTTATCCACATCGTAAAAAAGGACCAGGAGGTTGATGCTGTACAGCTAAAAATGGATGCCCTGGCTGAAGAAACGGAAAAAAAATACAATATTAAGACCAGCACGGTTGTTCCGGTCGGTTCCATTTTTTCAACTATTACAGAGGTGGCCACCGACATTCATGCCGAGATGGTTATCATGGGCACCCATGGCATGAAAGGCATGCAGAAACTGGTTGGCAGCTGGGCCCTGAAGGTGATTTCCGGATCCAGGGTGCCTTTTATCGTGGTACAGGCCCCGCCTACATCACATGGATTCGAGAAGATCGTATTCCCGCTCGATTTCAGGAAGGAAAACAAGGAAAAGATCAACTGGA
>JAUVKJ010000278.1 GCA_030592145.1 Bacteroides sp. | reverse complement strand
TCAGGTACCAATGATAAGGCCGGATCATACCTGAATCTGCTTCGCTGGGTATCACCCCGGACCATTAAGGAGAGTTTCCTTCCGCCGGAAGATTACAGGTATCCTTTCATGGAAGAATGTTGATAAAATGCTTCTCCCTTTTTTATTTATTTTTCTAATTTGGCTATGAATACGATTCTGTGTTTAAGCGCAATTCCATATTGATACGCGGTCTCAGGAACAAATACCTGATCGCTGTGCTTGTATTGCTTGTCTGGCTGCTTTTATTTGACCGTAACAGCCTGATAGACCGCATGAAATATATCCGGACCCTCCATGACATGGAGGATGAAAAACAGTATTATATTGAAAGGATCGATGAAGACTCCAGGCGGCTTACTGAGTTGAAAACAGACAGGGACAACCTGGAGAAATTTGCACGCGAGCAGTATTTCATGAAGAAGGAGAACGAGGATGTTTTTGTGATTGTAACTGTGGACTAATCAGGCCAGCTGATTTCCCGCTGAATTTTCCGTAAATGTATCAACAAGCTCCTGGCATCCGTTCCGGGACCGGTTTCCTGCCGCGTGCTATTCAGAAAATCCGCAACGGCTCTTTGAACCGGCATCCGGGGATAGAATTCCCGGTGAATAAAATTGATGTACTTCAGGGTACGGAACATGTTGAACCAGCGGAAAAACCTTTTACGAAATGTTTTTTCCCTGGCTGAATTTTTCCTGATCTCCTCCAGCCTGGTAAAAAAATCATCGCCCAGGTAGGCCCGGATGGATTCAGGCCAGGAGCCGTACATGGCCCCGGTCTCTGTCTTGTTCTTTGAGTAAAGCGAGGGAATGCCGGAAAGAAATATCTTCAGGTCATAGAATGCCTGCGGATTGTATGATTCAAGAGTGTCGATCTCACCTGAGAGAAACTTCCGGACAACCGGACCGGTCCCGAATGCCACCCGTCCGGATGGCCTGGGGGAGGGGATCATACATGTTGAATTCAGGTCATGATAATTTCCCAGTGGAATGATCTTCTGAAGGAAATAAAAATCTTCCCCGGCTGGCCTTTTGTTCATCCCTCCCTGGCTTGCATATACACCTGCCTTTATGCCGAATGCAGAGCCAACGGTATGATAAGCATGCGGATGTCCCGCATAGCGCAATCCCTCAATATAATACCTGAGGTGAAGCTCATACTGGGTGATCCCACGGTAAACCTCTTCCGGAAATGGTCCTTTGAGCGGGTGCTCGAAATGGATGGAGCAAGCCCTGGATCCGGGATTTGACCTGAAATGTTCCTCCACTGCGGAAAGATAGTTCGGTTCACATAAGGTATCTGCATCCAGCGACAATATAATCCCTTCCGGTTTATCAAGCCTGTTAAATCTGCTCAGTGCATGATCCATGGCAATCTTGCGTGCGAGTCCCGCACCCGCCTCCTTATCCCTGATCCCTGTTCTGTTGGTGAACAGTATCCGGAACTTTTCATCTGAATGATCCCGGGTAAACCCGCGGATATCATTTTCGGAAAAAAGATTTTGGGTAATTACTTCTTTTTGCGCAGATTCACTGGAGTTCAGTACAACGATGATCTCCACGGCTCCACGTGGGGCAGAACATTTCTTCAGGGCGAGCAGGGATTGCAGCAAGCCAGGTTCATTGCATGCCGGAATGGCGACTACGACAGTGAGATCCGGACTGGGAGCTTGGCGGTCAATGAGTGGATCAAGGCCGGCCTTTTCAAGATAAGCCCCGGCAAAGGACATTATTTCTTTTCTTTTTCCTTTTCGTATTTCTCGTTGATGCCTTCAAGTACGCTTTTGGTAATGTCGAGCTGCTCATTGGCAAACAACATATTATCACCGAAACTGTTGCTGAAGATGAACTGGTAATTGTAGTTCTTGTTGTATTCCACAAGGTATTCCATGATGTTGTTGACCAGCCGCCTGTTACTCACCTGCTCTTCTTCTGACAGTTGCATTGACAAATTGTCACGAAACTGGAGAAGGTTCTGCTGTTCCTGCAGCAATTGCTGTTCCAGTTCTGCGGCTTCCCTTCTTGTAACAAGGCCTTTTTGCACCTTGTTCTGGTAATCCAGGGCAGATGCTTCATACTGCCTTGAGCGCAGGTTCAGTTCGGCTTCCAGTTCGGATTGCTTATCGGCAAATTCATCCTGCATGTCCTTGAAATAGGTATAATTACTTAGGAGGGAATCATTATTAATATATACGATGGGCATATCCGGTCCCACAATATTCACACCTTGAGCGGATACCCGACCTGTTGCCGGTGTTTTACCAGCACTGAAATGCAGGTAAAACAGAACTCCAACCGCCACAATCAGAACGGCATTCAGAATAAGCGAGAGATTTTTCATTTTCAGAGAATTATCGGGGTTTGTAAAAATCCATGCAAATATATGGATTTTCTGTAATAATAAGGTGTAGAGGGACTAAAACTCGGGGCAGGGGATCATGTGGCGTTTCTTTTTCTTCCGGTGGGTCGTCCATTCCCATATAAGGGCAATTTCATGCGAGCCCCAGGTGGAGGTGAGCAACTTGTTGATGGTAAAATCATAGCTGTATCCAATGCTGAATTGCTCGACCTTATAACCCAGCAGGAAACAGACCGCATCTCCCCTCATTTCATTGCTGATAACCGGAAGTCCACGGTACCAGACGCCGAAAACAAGTGGATTCTTGTACCAGTATACTCCCAGATCAAGTTGCATGATGTGATCCTGGTATTTGAACAGGCCGGCAAGGGAAAGGGTTTCGTCAATCGGTTTTAAAAGCCTGCCTTTGCGTACTACCTGGTAACCCCCGAAAACGCTGAGTTTCATAGGCCAGCGGGTGATGTCGTCATCATAGAGGGAATAATTGGGCCGGAAAAGATGATCAACCGCTGCCCCGGCCCACATCCTGTCAGAGTAAACAAGAACGGAGAGGGAAGCATCAATGGCCCCCTTTCGCTGCAGGGAAGGGACCATGATGGTTGGGGTGATCCCGCTGGGGGAGATCTGGTCGCCCCAGAGCAGTTTGGCAAAGTTTATTCCCCGCTGGGTATACAGAAAATGAATCCCCGGCCTTATATGCCAGAGGTCTGCTACCTGTATGTCATAGGAATATAGTACCCCGACATTGGTTGTGCTGAGATCACCGGAGCCCGCTTCATCACGCATGATAAATAGTCCGAGTCCACTGTTGAAATTCTCAAAGAAGTGGTCATATGAAAATGTATAGGTCACAAAGGCACCGGGGACACCGGGCCACTGGTTACG
>JAUVKJ010000015.1 GCA_030592145.1 Bacteroides sp. | reverse complement strand
GGCAGGGCCACATGGACTGGCTTTCAATATAATAATCGAAACCGGCATCGGCATCCAGATTATCCATGAATGCCACTTCCACGGTATCGGTGTCGGATTGTCCGCAGGAATTAGTGACCGTAACGGTTGCTTCATAGGTTGTGCCAGTCTCTGCAGGATACACATGTGAGGGTCTCCTTTCAGTTGAATTGTGCCCGTCCCCGAAATTCCACAGGTAGGAAGTAAACTCACCGTCGACATCAAATATGACCGGGTCGCCCGGACAGAACTCCGACCCGTTGGTAATATAACCATGTGCCGCAGGTTTGGCCGTTTCACTGATAATTACCTGCCGGATAACGGTATCGAGCCCGCAGTTATGGTCAATGATCAGAGTTACATCGTAGATCCCCGCTTCATTATAGGTATGGTCGGGATAATTATCATTATGCTGATCCTCCGGGATTGAGTTGTCGCCGAATGTCCATTGCACCGAGTACGGGCTGATCATGTCATCGAACCAGAAGTTCAGTTGTTCCCCGGGACAGGCTTCCCCTCCGGTGGAAATCACGAAGCTTGCTACAGAAGCGTATACATCAATATCTTCCTGCTGGGAATCGAATGGGACACCCTGATCGTACAGGGTAAGAACGATTGTGTAGGAACCTGCTTCGAAGGTTTGCATGGGAAGTTCCCATTCATAAAAGAGTTGTCCGTTAATGGTCCAGTCCCATGAAGGGCTTATCAATTCTATCGTGTCTGAATAATTAAAAAACCATACATCGTGTGGTGCGCAAGCGGGTTCGCTTTGTTCAGTGCCAAAATCAGCATACTGGGCATTCATATCTGTGCCGGTAAAAAAGGCCAGGCAAAAGATCGGGAGAAGGAGGAAAATTTTTTTCATGGTATAGCGATTGATTTGTTTCGGTTTTTACTAAATACGAAATCCGCTCCCGGATGGTTTTAAAAGGCCGGGGCTCTTCGTCACACAAAATACATCATTCGTCAAATCATTATAGAAAAAACCTGCGAATGAAAGGTAAGGAAAACGGCATTCACCAACTAATATCAGACCTTTTTTTTGGTCAACAGGTTGCATCAGGAGGTGGAATGTGATTATTCGGGTTGGCTGACTGCTAAATCCGGAGGCCCATGACCAGGATGTCATCGATCTGTTCGACATCATCCATCCATTCCATGATGGTGTTGTCGAGAATGTCACCCTGCTCTTTCATCGATTTTTTGTTGATCCGGAGCAGCAGTTCCTTGAAGTTTTTGGTCATAAATTTCTTTTGCCTGGTTCCGCCGAACTGGTCGACATAACCGTCGGAGAACATGTACAGTGCGTCGCCAGTCTCGACATCTATATCATGGTTGCTGAAAGGGTCGTTTTTCTCCTTGTGTATGCCGATTGGCATTTTATCGGGTTTGTATTCGATCAGTTTGCCATTCCGGATGAGGTATAGAGGATTGTATGCACCGGAGAACTGGATCTTCCTGGCATTCAGGTCAATGACGCAGAGGGCGAGGTCCATTCCGTCCTGGGCTTCCCCTTCTTCACCTGTCTGTCCCAGGGAAGAAATCACGTAGCCGCGAAGCTGGTTAAGGATCTCGCTGGCCTCTGTGGTATCGGATTTGTTTACGATCTCATTCATGAAAGAGATCCCCAGCATGCTCATGAAGGCCCCCGGTACCCCGTGACCCGTACAGTCGGCTACCGCCACAATGGTCTTGTTGTCTTTCAGGGTCATCCAGTAGTAGTCGCCGCTGACAATGTCCCTCGGCTTGTAAAGAATAAAGTGATCCTGCAACTTGTCAAGCATATTATCGGGAGAAAGGATGGCGTTCTGTATCCGGCTTGCATACTGTATGCTGTCGGTGATCTCCTGCTTTTGCTGGAAGATCTGGTCGCGCTGCTGCTTGATCTCGATGTTCTGTTCCTCGAGCAGGATATTGGCTTTCTTTTTCTCCTGGTACTGGTAGTATACCAGGAAACCGAATCCGAGGATGATCACCGAAATTCCGATGACGGAAAAAATGAAGATTCGCTGGCGTTTCACCTGTGCTTCCTGAAGGGCGTTCTGGGTATTGAGCAGTACATTCTCACGCTCCACCTTCTCGGTCTCGTACTTTGTCTCCAGTTCGGAGATCTGCTTCAGGTTTTCCTCATGGATGCTGGAGTCCTTCAGAATGTTGTACAATTCGTAATTCTCCAGGGCCAGCTTGTAATTACCCATATCCCTGTAGACATCCGAGACGTCTCTATACACATCAAACATCTCCCTTTTCAGGTTGAGCTGCCGTGAAATATCCAGGCTCCTGTTCATATAGTCGAGTGCTTCGGAATATCTATTCCACTTATAGTATATCTCCCCGATGTTTCTCAGGATTTCGGATTCTTCCTTTCGCTGTCCGATCTCATGGTACACTGCCAGTGCCGCCATGCTTGACTGCAGGGCTTCCTCGTAAGCGCCGCCTTCCATCTGGACCAGACCTATATTTCTCTGTACATGCGCAACGCCGGCTTTGTCATCAAGTTCCTCATACTGTTGCAAAGCCCTGCTGTAATTTTCCAGGGAGAGTACGAAATCGTCCATCTCCTTATAGGCGATGCCTATGTTCAGGTAGGTCTGTGCGATACCTCGCTTGCCATCCTCCGCATCCGGGTACTCCTCAAGGTATTCAAAGAAAAGCCTCAGGCTTTCATTGTAGTATTCGAGGGCCTTCTCATAATCCAGGCCAAAGAAAAAATAGACCGTGGCAATATTGGAACGACTCTGTGCCATTTGAAGGGTGTTCCCGATCTGCTCCTGTATTCTAAGATTTTCCTGGTAGTATTCAATGGCCTTATCATACTCGCCCATTGTTTTGTAGACTACACCGATATTGTTGAGCAACAGGGCTCTCTGGTCCATAAGACCCTCCCTCGAAACGGAATCGATGGCCTCTGATTCTCTGACCTTGAGGATCTCAACCGAAGCAAGCCAGTTTTTCAGTGCTTCGTCATAATTGCCCTGGTAATACCTGGCGGCGCCAAGTGTGGTCAGCGTCCAGCTCTGATGATGAAGGGAACCGGTTTGTTGTGCCAGTTTAACGGCCTGTTCGCCGTAATCCACACTCTGCTGCAGGTTCCGGCTAAGGAAAATACGGGTGAGAGACAGCAGCGCTTCAACCCTGATGGAATCATTGTCCGTGGTCCCGACCACATTCAGGATGCTGTCAGTGAGTGTCTGGGACTGAACCGGAGGGATCAGCATACAGAACATCAATATGTACAGCAGTTTTTTCATTTGGGACCGGAAACCATTATTCAGAACATAAATGTAATTTTTTATTATGAATTTTCAATACACTGTTTGCTACTGGTTGAGTCCGGAGGGGTCTTTTCTGCGGATAAGGGGAAAATCATGGCCGATCGAAAAGGTATAGGGCCACTGGGTGCTTCCCTTGTGCTCCCTGGAGAGTTCGGGCACCTGGTCGTTAAGGTAAGCTTTTAATTCGTAGACGGTTACGTTCCCGTCCCTGGGAGCCCCGTCGGCTCCTCCATCGAGCGCTTCGAGGATGGCGTATGTAAAGAGCCCGTGACCCAGGCTTGCTGCCTCTGTGGCATACTGTTCACTCCCGGCTGCAGCCATCACGTGCACGCCCGAACTGCGTGAAAGCTGCGCCATGGCTTTTTCTTCCATGGCGCCTCTCCGGGCGAGGATCTCGGCGGACCCACCGCTCTGGCAGGCATCCAGTACGACTACCTGCTTCAGGGCCGGAATGTTCCTGAATTTCTCCTGCATGGTTCCGGCCTTGATGGATTCCTTCGCCAGCCTGTCTGCCTGGTAGAGACTTACATTTTCCGTTGGAATGAAATAAAATGTATTGTCGACCATGCTTCCGTGTCCCGCGTAATAGAATACGAACACATCCTCGGGTCTGACTTTATGGGATAATTCCTCCAAAGCCATAAGTATGTTCTCACGGGTCGCTTCCCTGTCGTAGAGGGTATGGACCTCGACTTTTTTGAATATATTCTTTCCCTGGTCCCGGATGACTCTGCTGAATGCTTTTGCATCGTCCTTTGCATAATTCAGGTTCAGGGCAGGATTTTCATACTCGTTGATTCCCACGGCCACCAGGTAGCAGTTGATGACCTGTCCCTTTCCGTCGTAGAACAGCTGCACGTGCGATGGAAACGATTCTATCCTGCCTTCGCTGTACGCGCTGACCTGCACGGTGTTGCGGCCGGGGACCAGGTTTACCCCGATAGATATGGCAATGGATTTTCCTGCTTTTTTCACCTTGCGCACCTCCTCGCTGTCGAACGGGATGCGTTTTCCGTTGTTCAGCACACGGATCTCGTCGATGCCGCCTCCCCGGTTGATCAGGTTCACGTTCAGGGTGACTATGGGACTGCTGATAGTGTCGAGGTTCGGGGGACTAAGGATACTGACCGTAGGGGGAGGGGATTGCTTCAGGCGTTCCTGTATGCTCCCTCCCCTGAATGAAGGTTCCGCTCCGAAAGGTTCTTCCGCTTTCATTCTCTCCTGTAGCAACCCCGGCCTGTAGAACTCATCAAAGAACTGGTCGATATTGAATATTTCTGTACCCCGGACAAAAAAGATGGACTCGCGGGCTCCTTCGGAGGCATCAAAATGCCCGTCAGCGGTCGATACCATCCAGTCGTTTTCTCCCATAAATATATAGGTTAAAAGCAACTCGCCTGTTTTTATATTCCAGGTCTTCAGGGTGCCGTCATGGCTGCCGGTGACCAGCCATTGTCCGGAGGAATCAATGTCGACTGAACTTACCGTTCCCCTGTGCCCTTCAAAGGTCCGTATAACTTCACCGGTATTGATATCCCACAACCTGGCTGTATTGTCATCGCTGCCCGTTACCATATACTTCCCTGTTTCATCAATGTCGAGCGCCTGCACCCTGGCCTTGTGGGCTGTGAATTTTATGAGCTGCATACCGGTGGCCAGGTTCCATAGTCTGGCCTTGCCGTCCCAGCTTGCCGTGATGATCCTGTCTTTGTCCGGATGGCGCCTGACAACGGAAACGACATTGGTATGTCCGATGAACTCACGTACTTCCTCGCCGGTGTCGATCTCGAACATCTTCAGCTTACGGTCGAGTCCCCCGGAAATCACATACAATCCGCTATGGCTGAACTGCACGGAATAGGGGGATACATCCTTGTGGGCCCGGATACGCTGTATGAGCTGTCCTGTCTCAACTTCCCATATCCGTACCCAGCCGTCCCAACTCCCGGTGGCCAGGAGTTTTCCGTCGGGACTGAAATCCACAGAGAAGCAAGGAATGTTGGCGGTACGCTCGGGAAGGGATACCATCATCTTCCCGCTTTTCACATCCCAGATCCTGGCGGTCCCGTCCGCAGACCCGGTGGCGAGGTATTTCCCGTCGGTACTGAAATCCAGCGATATAACAATACCTTCATGTCCCCTGAAAACCTGCACGGGCTTTCCCGTGTAGAAATCGTAAAGCCTGGCCAGGTGTCCCATTTTCCCGATGGCCACATATTTGCCGTCCGGGCTCAGTTTGATCTCGTTCATGAAGGCCACCCAGTACATGTACCCGTCACTGAGTATCTTTTCGTCCACATCGTTAAGGTAGCCATGCAGGCTGAGCATCTCCTTTCCTGAGGGGATTCTCCAGATCTTTGCCGTACGGTCCTCGCTCCCGGTGATGACCAGGTTTTTCGAGGGGTGGAAACGCACACCGGTAATGTCTTTCAGGTGGCCTTCAAGCACGGCGGCCTGTTGCCCGGTGGATGCATTCCAGATGTAGCAATCGCCGAAAAGGGTGGAAGCAATGTATTTTCCATCCGGGCTGAAACACGCTGCCCCCCAGTGGCTTTTGCGCCCCTGCATGGTGCGGACGACCTGGGCGCTTGCAGTACTCCATAGATAGACAGAGTCCATGTTGCCAACGACGATCTCTTCCCCGGAAGGGGAAAAACGGGCATCGATGGAACAGCTGGTACATGAGGTCCTGTCGCTTTTATATTTGCGGAGCTGCTTCCCCGTACGGAGATCGAAAAGGAATGCCGTGCGATCGCTGCTCCCGGTCAGAAGGGTCTTTCCGTCGGGACTGATGTCAACGGAGAGGGCCGTGGGATATCCGAAATTCTTCTGCATATTGATATCGGCTGTGTCGGGTCTGAACCTTTGCATTTCGGAGCCGTCTTTGAGGCTGAAGCGGATGGCATGGTTGCGTTGGGTGCCGGCGATCACAGAACTGCCGTCGGGGTGGAACACCACGGACAGGATACGGTCGCCGGGCATGAAAATGTCATGGAGTTCTTTACTGGTCGGGATCTCCCAGATCTTCAGGTGGTAGTCCATGTCGATTGAAACCAGGATTTTGCCGCCGGGAGAGAAGGCCAGATAACGAATATCATGTGTATGTCCCAGGTAGGACCGAATCTCCCTGCCGGTGGATACCTCCCATAATTTGACCGTTTTGTCGGAGCTTCCGGTGGCGGCAAAGCGACCGTCCGGGCTGAATGTGACCGAGGTCACCGCCGCGTAATGGCCGGTCTGGATTACGGTTTCAATGGGATAGTCCTGGGCTTGCGCCAAAAGGGAGGGACAGATCATCGCGATCAGATACAGGATACGGGAGGCTTGCATACAAATATGGTTTTACTGGAAGAGAAATTTACTAATAAATGGGAATAGTTCATAACGCCGGGGAAAAGTTATCCGGGCTTAGTGAAATATTCCGTGGTGGCCGGGGACCAATACTCGAATTCTTTTTCTATCTTCGAATGAACCAAACCGTACTGCAATGAAGAGAATCCCTTACATCCTTCTCATGTTGATCATTTTGCTGATCCCTTCCTGTGAAAGTGGTGAAGGAGTTTGCACAAAGGATATCATTTCAAGGGTGAATGCCGGGTTTTATGTACGTGACAGTGTAGGGGAGCGGGACACCCTGCTTAATAATTTTACATTTTCCGGAGCCTTGAGACCTGACAGCCTTATCTATGATTCGGCGGCCGGTGTGCAGAAGATCGTTTTTCCGCTGCCGCACAGTACGGAGGCATACACCAGCTTTTTATTCAGTGCAGATGCCCTGACCGGCACTATTAATATTTACCACACTCCCAGCCTGGTTCTGGTATCTTATGCATGCGGGTTTACCACGAATCACAATATTTACCGGGTTTCACATGACACCCTGCTGATCGATACTGTTTCGATCGTTAACCCCCTGGTTAATCTTTCGGATGAAGAGAACCTCAAAATATACATCAAGCCTGCTGTTGCTGATACTGTTGTTTAGCTCCCTCTCCGCACAGCAGCAGGGAAGCAGGGTGAGGGGCCCCCGGATAGGATATGACCTGGCCAGCCTGACTCTCCTGTATTTTGATCCGGAGCGGAAGATATATACCTTTTCTGTCGATTACGAGGCCTGGCAGGACATCTATCCGGTGATCGAATTCGGGTATCAGAATGTTGTGCTTGAGCGGGACAATTACCGTTACGGTTCGAGCGGCATATTCGGCAGGGCAGGGGTTGATGTAAACCTTCTGAAATACGAGCAGCCCAATGTCTACGAGATGTTTTATGCGGGATTTCGCTACAGCATCGCCTATCTGACCCACCAGGCAGAGGATATCATGATTCCGGACGATTATTTTGACGGCTATTACGGCGGAAGTGTGATGGAGAACCAGATCAATGCACACTGGATATCGGTGGTCGGAGGTATCCGGGTGGAACTTTTCAATAATGTGTTCATGGGATGGTCGGTCCTGGCCAACCTGAAACTCGCCCAGACGGAGGATGTAAATATGGTACCCTACAATATCCCCGGGTTCGGGCAGGGCGGCAAAAGGGCCAGCATCGTATTCAATTTCACCATTGCCTACCGTATCCCGCTGCAGCGGTACAACCCGAAAAAGATCGTCAAGAAAAGGAGTGAACCTTTATAATAAACCATCATCCGGGATGCATCAGGGCATTCCATGAGTTCTATACGTCGCCCGTGGCCCGTTCCAGCCTTTTCATAATGGAGAAGATAAAGCTGGCGGAGATCAGGCAGCAAACCACAAACACCGACCATAGCTGCCAGAGCTCGATCCGTATCCAGAGGAGGCTTCCAACGAAGAGTAAGCCGTTCCCGATAGCCGTGGCTCCCAGCCAGCCTCCCTGCATGAGTCCCTGGAATCTCGGGGGGGCTACCTTTGAAACAAAGGAAATTCCCATGGGACTAAGGAATAATTCTGCAACAGTAAGCACCAGGTAGGTATTGATCAGCCAGTAGGGAGATATCCTGTCGGGTGATGGCATGTCTCCCAGGTTGGCAGGAGATGTGAGTCCCCTTGACCCCAGCACCATGATCAGGAAGCCGGCCGCGGCCAGGATCATCCCGATACCGATCTTTCGGGGAGAGGAAGGTTCCACTCCCTTGCTGTTCCAGTAGGAGAATACCGCGATTACCACAGGTGTCAGGAATACGATGAAAATGGGATTGAACTGCTGGAAGATCTCGGGCTGGATGCGGTTGGTCACACCGTAGGTTCCGAAGAAATACGATGCCAATCCGCCGCCTGCAAGCACAAGTGCACCCCCGACGATCCTTTCAACCCTGGTGGATTTCCGGCGGATCAGGTAAACCAGTCCGAATATTGCGGCGATAACCGCCAGTATGGATTTCAATTCAAAGAACATATTGGTCGCGGCGCCCACATGGGTGGCAGTGTAATCCCTTGCAAAGAACGAAAGGGTAAGCCCGTTCTGGTGGAACGACATCCAGAAAAAGATCACAACCAGGAATACGAGCATGAGTGCGACGATTCTGGGCCTCTCCTCGGACCAGGGCATCCTGGCGATGGATTTATCTTCCTGGATCTGCTTTTTACGGTCGGGCAGCATGCGGTGGAAGAATACAAAGACCAGCAGGCTGATGGTCATGGCAATGGCCGCCAGGCCGAAGGCCCAGTTGTATCCGGTTGAGAATACATCCATATAATCTGCGGTGAATGCCGGGAGGTTGGCGACCGGCGCTCCGGTCATCTGGTCGGCAAGCTGCTGGAGCTGGGTAGTATCCTCCAGCCTGCCGGCCATGTATGAATTGCTGAGTCCCGCCAGGTCCGCATCGTATATATAACCCTGTGTTTTAAGGTACCAGTTCCGGATGCCGTTGGCAGCGCTGGGAGCGAAAAAAGCGCCGATGTTGATCCCCATATAGAATACGGAGAATGCCCGGTCTCTCAGGTGGGCGAATTCTGGTTTATCGTAGAGTTGTCCGACGATAGCCTGCAGGTTTCCCTTGAAAAGGCCGCACCCGAGGGCGATTATAAAAAGTGCGATCAGGGTAACGGCATAACCGAGGTTGGGAATGGATATGAAAATTTTTCCTATCAGCATGATCAGGATACCCATGAATATGGTTCCCTTGTACTTATGCGTCCTGTCGGCGATAAAACCCCCTAACAGTGCAAGTCCGTATGTCAAAAGGTAGAAGGTACTATAGATATTGCCTGCTTTATCCTCTGCAAGTCCGTACCTGGCCTGGAGATAAAAGACCAGGCAGGACATCATTATATAAAAACTAAATCTCTCGCCCATGTTGGCAAAAAAAGCGACAAGCAGACCTTTCGGATGTCCTTTAAACATAGTGTGATGTTTTGATTCGTATGCAAAAACAATTCGACAAATATAGAAATCTTTTTTTCGCCGGGTTATAATGAAATCATTATTATAAATTTGTGTTTCAGGTGAAGCTGTGCTGGAGACATTAATATTGAAACAATGAAAATTTTTACTTCGGAACAGGTGCGGCGAATCGATGCCTACACCATTGAAAAGGAGCCCATTGTGTCCATTGACCTTATGGAGAGGGCCAGCCGGCAGATCGCATCATGGTTGGCCGGCTTGTTCGAAAATAACATTCCTTTTGTATTCCTTGTCGGTCCGGGGAACAACGGGGGAGACGGGCTGGCGGTGGCCAGGATACTCTCGGAAAAGAATTACATGGTTGAGGTTTTCCTTGTCCGGATTTCCTCAAGCCTGTCCCCCGATGCGAAGACCAACCTCGAAAGGCTCCGGTCTGCCGGGCAGGTACACATTACGGAGGTGAAGAAGGTATCCGGATGTATCATTGACGATCCTTTCGCGGTTGTAGTAGATGCCCTTTTCGGTTCAGGTCTGGCGAGGGAGGTAAGCGGCCTGGCCGCAGATGTGATCTCCTATGCAAACGCGCTGCCGAATCTCCGGATCGCGATCGATAAGCCCAGCGGGCTCTTCGGGGAGGATAACCGGGGGAATGACCCGGATACCATACTGAAAGCCGATTATACCCTGACCCTTCAAACTCCTCCCCTTTCCTTTTTTTTCGCAGAAAACCAGGAGTTCACGGGAACCTGGGAAGTTCTTCCCATCGGACTTCATCCGAAAATACTGGAAGAGGAAGAGACCCCCTACCGTTACCTTGTTGCCGAATACATTAGCACAATCCTGAAATCCAGAAAAAAATTTGCACATAAGGGGAATTTCGGGAATGCCCTACTCATCGCCGGGTGCTATGGCATGATGGGGGCCGCGGTACTGGCAGCCAGGGCCTGCCTGCGCAGCGGGATCGGGTTGGTCACCAGCCATGTTCCCCGCTTCGGTTATAAGATCCTGCAGACTTCGGTGCCGGAATCACTGATCAGCATTGACCAGTCTGATATTATTTTTTCCGATGTTCCTGACCTGGAGGCGTTTACGGCCATTGGTGTGGGACCCGGACTTGGGTGCAAACCTGATTCGGGCAGGGCCCTTAAGGCACTGATCGGGGCGGCCAGGGTTCCCCTGGTGATTGATGCGGATGCCCTGAATCTTTTATCAGAGAACCCCGAATGGATCAAACTGCTGCCTGAAAACACGATACTCACACCGCATCCAAAGGAGTTTGAAAGACTGGCCCCCGGAGTACCCCCGGAGTATCGGGGCAGGAATGGCTACAGCCGCCACCTGCTGCAGATGGAGTTTGCCCAGAAACACAAACTCATTGTTGTGCTTAAAGGCGCGAACAGCAGCATCGCCTTTCCCGACGGGAGCTGCTGGTTCAATACCACGGGGAATCCCGGAATGGCCACGGCCGGCAGCGGTGATGTATTAACCGGAATAATTCTATCTTTGCTCGGACAGGGATATTCTCCCGCAGAATCCGCACTGCTTGGAGTTTACCTGCACGGACTGGCGGGCGACCTGGCGGCGGAGGCCTCTTCGGAAGAATCCCTGATTGCCGGCGACATCATAGAGTCACTCGGCTTTGCATTTCAGTATTTAAAAGGTGCACGTAATGAGACAGATAGTTAACATACTTATAATCAGTATTTTAGTACTGGAAGGTTGCTTTGCTCCCGGGAATATCGTGGAAACACTACCTGTCCTTGCAGGGGATACCCTGTCTCTTAATGGCTATGTATATTCCCTTCCCCAAACCTCCTTTAAACTGAATATGGAAGTAGTCAGGACCAGGATCATCCACGGGCCTTATTACCGTTTTTCTGAAAAACTGCTTAGCATCAAAGATGTGCCTGTGCGGAGCAGTACCACCTACAGGATTTCAAAGGTGCAGCTTGAATCCTTTGAAGAGGCCGATCCTGACAACGTTTTCCTGCTCAGGCAGGTTTCCGGGCAGACGGACCTTTCTCCCTTGCTGAAGCTTGGAAGAGAGGGACTTATTTACGACTACAGCCAGGCATTATATACTGGGAAACAGGCTTATCTGCCGGACGCTTCCCATGAAGGTCCCATGTTTACCGAACTTTCAATGGAGAGAAATACGGTCATGTCAATCGACACCTTTTACAAAACCATCCTTACGGATACATCTTTTATCAGGGTTCCTGTTCTGAAGGAGCAATTGATGGTCAAGACCATCGATGAGAAAGCGGAAGAGGCAGCTGACTTTATTCTGGAGCTGCGATATGAGCGCTTCATGATGCTCACAGGCAATAATAATACGCAGGTTTCCGATTACAGTGTTCAGCGGCTGGATGAAATTGAGCGGGAGTATCTTGAACTTTTTATCGGAAAATCTTTCGAGGAGAAGCTTCAATATACTTACTATATTACCCCTTCCGGGGATGGGTTTTTTGAGAATATTGAGATCCTTGAATTTTCCGAAAACAGGGGCATCCTTGAAGAAGGTTCAGATGATTCGGAGGTACTCAGCCTGAGGATCCGGAAAACCGGAAAAACCGACCTCCTGAGGGATCCTATTCAGCCGGAAAAATTGTCTGTTCAGACTAATGCCCTGTATTACAGGGTGCCCGATGTGGCCGAGATTGAGATCAGCCTGGGTGGCCGTACACTGCTGAGCGACCGGTATCCGGTCTGCCAGTATGGGGTGATCCTGTCCATGCCCATAGACCCTTAACCAATTCTCAGTCCCATCATACAGATATCATCTACCTGTTCGATATTCCCCATCCATCATCGCCAGTTCCTGGGTGGCAAACTTATTCATACGAACAAAGTGTGCTACAGGCATTTTATCGGGCCGGATCTCATACAGCAGGTAATTGTTGCCATAATCCTCTTCAAATACCGTAATCCCCTTCCTTTTCATATATCCCGGTCAGGGAGACAAAATCCCGGTTTGTTTCAAATATCTCTGCCACCCTGAGGTAATACGGGATGGCATCTCCGGACTGGTCCAGCCGGGAGTATATGTCAGCAATCAGGATAAGCGCTGAAACTTCTGTTTCCTTTAGATTGGAACGCATGGACAGCTGCAGGGATTCCGAGGCGAGGATAGATGCCTGATCGAGGCTGTCTTTCTCAACTTGTTTTTCTGCCCTTTTCAACAGGCTGACAGCCCTTGCAGAATCCAGCGAGACAAGATCAGGGATCATTGTCCCCGTTTGGCCCTTCAGGGGAAACAGGGTACATCCCATTAACAGGATTATACTGATATTCAGGATCCGGAATC
>JAUVKJ010000061.1 GCA_030592145.1 Bacteroides sp. | reverse complement strand
TTTGATGGCCTCCTCCTGAATCTTCTGGGAGACGGCATCTCTTTTTTCCCTCCTGTACCTGGCAGCTTTTGATTTCCCCTTGTCCGTAAGCCGGGCAAGGGTCTCTTTAACCTGTTTCTGTACATCCTCTTCGCTGACTTCGGGCTTAAGCGGCCTCTTTCTCTTCTTGAGGCTCTGCCTTTTCTGTGTTTTGGCCATTTCCTGACTTCCCTTATCAGATTTTTTGCCAATATTCACCCTCCGTTCGGATTCTTTTTTAATCCGCTTGCGTTTTTTCCTTGAGTCTCTGTCCTCCGCTCTCTTTTCCTTATCCTTAACCGGTAGTTTTATCTTTCCTACAACGGATGGACCGTTGAGTTTTTTGATCTTCGTTTTTATGAAATTCTCATCCTTCTTTGCTTTGGTCTTTTCCCCGGCCGCTTCTTTTTCGGGTTCAGCTTCTGCCTCAAGCGGCTTCCCCTCAATGGATCCTGATTTTTCCTTATCCTCTGTGGCCGCTTTCCCGGTGGCAGGTCCCTTTTTCCCCAGCTTCTCAAGACCTATCTTTCCAACAATTTTTACATCCTTGCTTTCAACTTTCTTACCGGGCTCTTCTGCAGCTTTTTCCTTTGTATCCCTGGTTTTCTCGGTTTTTTCTTCAGCCTTTTTTACCAGGTCCGCTTTCTTCCTGGTCTTTCCGTCGATAGCTTCCAGGTCAACTTTGCCAACCACCTTTATTTCAGTTTCTTCTTCCGAAAGATCTATTTTTCCCGATGCCGTCGGATCCTTAATGAAAACCTCTTCTTCGGTATCCTTCTGGGCAGGCCTTTGATGGTCAATATCGTGAATGGAAATGGTGTCTTTCTTTTCCCGGAGATTTTTGAGGCTCAGAAGATCTGATTCCCGCTTGACATTAATGTCGGAACTGTACTCTTCGGTCAGGATCTCGTAAATCTCCTCTGTCACCTTGGTATTGGGATTAGAATCCACCTCAAAGCCCTTCTTGTTCAGGAATTCCACAATCGTGGAAATCCCGACATTAAACTCCCTTGCAATTTTACTTAACCTTGTTCCTTTACCTGCCATACGTGCGAAATAATGTGCTAATATAGTATTATTAAGATAAATTATTCAAATTCTGCATTCAATACTTTCATGACTTCCTGGATGGTTTCTTCCTCAAGATCAGTCCGTTTGACAAGATCTTCAACGCTAAGGTCGAGCACGCTCCGGGCCGTATCACATCCGATGGATTTCATCTCATCAATTATCCATCCTTCAATCTCATCTGCAAATTCTTCAAGGTTTACATCTTCCTCATCCTCTTCAACTCCTTCCCTGTAAACATCTATTTCATAACCAGATAACTGGCTGGCCAGCCGAATGTTCAATCCACCCTTCCCGATAGCCAGGGAGACCTCATTGGGCATAAGGAATACCTCCGCTTTCTTATCTTCCTCCTTGATCTTGATGGAGCTGATTTTAGCTGGACTGAGAGCCCGTTGTATGAACAATTGAACATTGTTGGTGTAATTGATCACATCAATATTCTCATTCTTCAACTCCCTTACGATGCCATGTATCCTGGATCCTTTCATACCAACACAGGCACCGACCGGATCTATCCTTTCATCATATGATTCGACGGCCACCTTGGCCCTTTCACCGGGAACCCTTACGATCTTCTTAATGGTGATCAGGCCGTCAAAAATCTCCGGAACCTCGAGTTCAAACAGACGCTCCAGAAATACCGGGGAGGTCCGGGACAGAACAATCAGCGGATTGTTATTCTTCATCTCCACCTTGATGACCACCGCACGGATGGTATCTCCCTTACGGAAATAATCGGAAGGTATCTGTTCTGACTTGGGAAGAATCAGTTCATTCCCCTCATCATCCAAAACCAGTATTTCTCTCTTCCAGACCTGATAAATCTCTCCGGTAACAACTTCACCGATACGGTCCTTGTACTTCGCGTAGAGATTGTTTTTCTCAGGATCAAGGATTCTGGATGTAAGATTCTGACGCAGGGAAAGGATAGCCCTTCTTCCAAAATCGGCCAGTTTCACTTCGTCTGTCACTTCTTCTCCAATCTCGTAATCTTCATCGATTTTTTTTGCTTCAGAAAGTGTGATCTCAAGATTCGGATCTTCCAGGTTATCGTCTTCAACTACCTCCCGGTTCCTCCATATCTCGAAATCACCTTTATCAATATTGATGATGATATCAAAATTTTCATCCGACCCATAGTTTTTCACCATCATGCCTCTGAAGACATCTTCAAGCACTGACATCATCGTGGCCCTGTCAATATTCTTTAGTTCCTTAAATTCCGAAAAAGTGTCAATCAGGTTAAGCGATTCCATTTTTCTTTAATATTTATTTGTTTTCTAAAATTGTATATGTATCCTGGTCGATTTTATTTCATTGAAGGCCACCTGCCGCTGTTCGGGTTCACCGCCTTTTTTACCGGAAGGTAATTCAAGCAGAATGCGATCGCTGTTCGTATCTTTCAATACCCCCAGGAATTTACTTCCGTCATTGCATTGCACCGATACCATTTTCCCGACGCTTTTCTTATACTGTTCCGGAACCTTCAAGGGAGCATCCAGTCCGGGAGATGAAACTTCCAGTGCAAAATCTTCCCGGTCGCGATCCAGTTTTCCCTCAAGTACACGGCTAACGCGGACACAATCATCAATACTGATCCCTTCGGTTTTATCTAAATGGACAAGAATCCTGTTATTACTGTCTACCCTGACATCTATCAGGAAGATCTCCGTTCCTTCGAGGATCCCGCCCAGATGTGCTTCAACTGTTTCCTTTTCAATCATCACAATTCAATAAAATAGGGGACTCTCGTCCCCTGCATCATCCTGAAATCTGGCCGCAAATGTAATAAAAAGCAATTACATAACAAAATCCTGTTCGTATACCGCTTCAACCAGAACTAATAGAGAGTGACACAGTATAATTTGCATAATAGCCAGAGACATTTTTAAACAAGGCGCCTCTCAAAATTTGCATTCAAGCTGCAGGCATTTATAGCTAAGGAGCATCTATTTTGTGCTTCCTGCACAAAATGCAGCGACGTGCTAATAATTGCCTGCAGCATACAAATTTTGCAGCGCCGGTTTAAAAGATGCCAGGGCAATGCAAATTATACTGTGTGCGTTTTATAATATGGATGTTTTGATTACCTTCTACTCGGAATATGAATAAGAAAAAGATCATCAATGACCCGGTTTACGGATTCATTGAAATATCGTCTGAGGGATTGTTTGACATTGTAGAACATCCTTATTTCCAGAGACTTCGAAGGATAAAGCAACTTGGGCTCACAAATTTTGTATATCCCGGTGCCACACATACAAGGTTTCAGCATGCCCTGGGAGCCTATCATCTTATGGGCATGGCCATACAGGTACTCCGGAACAAGGGCATTGAAATCACACCCGTAGAGGAGGAAGCCACCCTTGCTGCGATTCTTCTGCATGATATCGGGCACGGGCCATTTTCCCATGCCCTTGAGGAAAGCATAATCGATGGCTTGCACCACGAAGAACTTTCCCTGTTGTTCATGCATGCACTAAATGCAGAATTCGGGGGACACCTGGACCTGGCCATAAACATCTTCAGAGGACAATACCATAAGCAGTTCCTGCACCAGTTGATTACCGGGCAACTCGACATGGACCGGCTGGATTACTTGAAAAGGGACAGTTTCTTTACCGGTGTTACCGAAGGTGTCATCGGCTCCGACAGGATCGTGAGAATGCTGAATGTTGTAAACGACAAACTTGTCGTCGATCATAAGGGGATCTATTCCATTGAGAAGTTCCTTATTGCCCGAAGACTGATGTACTGGCAGGTTTATCTGCACAAAACGGTCATTTCCTCCGAGATCCTCCTTCTGAATATCCTGAAACGTGCCAAACAGCTGGCTCTGAATGGGACCGAGCTATTCTCAACCCCGGCACTGGGTCATTTCCTTTACCGGCCGGTTTCCCGTAATGACTTTTTTGGAAACGATGCACTTGCCCACACCAAACCGGAGATCAGTACCGGCATAAGAAAGAACCTGGACAGTTTTGCGCACCTTGATGATAATGATATTATCGCATCTGCAAAAGTGTGGTCAGATCATCCGGATACCGTCCTTTCCATCCTCAGCAATAACCTGGTGAACAGATCACTCTACAGGATCGAGATGCGGAATGAAGAATTCCCGCCGGAGTATGTCGGAAATATCAAGAATGTGGTAAGGGACCTGTACAAACTTGAAGACAGGGATATGGAATTCCTTGTTCATCAGGATTCGATCAGTAATAATGCATACAGTTCGGAAGATGAACAGATTCAGATCCTTTATCACGGCGGTATCCTGAAAGACATCGCAGAGGCATCCGATATGCTTGATATTTCTGTATTATCCAAAACCGTGAAAAAATATTTCCTGTGTTATCCCAAGGATGCTCTGGGAAGTAATCTCTAAATAATTACTTTTATGCTCAAATTGAATACCCATGGAATTTACCGCAGAACAGATCGCCGGTTTCCTGAAGGGAACCATTGAAGGTGACGCGAATGTAAGCGTAAACAATGTTTCAAAGATTGAGGAAGGAAGACCTGGTACGCTCGCCTTTCTGGCCAATCCCAAATACCAGAAATACATCTACGATACCCAGGCATCCATCGTATTGGTGAATGAGGATCTTACCATTGAGAAAGAAGTCAGGGCCACACTGATCAGGGTCAAGGATGCCTATGAGGCTTTTGCAAATCTCCTGGATCTGTATGAGCAGTCCAAACCAAAAAAATCAGGGATCAGTGTCCAGGCATGCATTGCAGCTACAGCCGGCATGGGAAAGGACCTCTATATAGGAGATTTTGTTTCAATCGGAGAAAATGCTTCCATCGGTGATAATGTACAGCTTTACGCCCAGGTTTTCATCGGTGATAATGTCAGCATTGGCAACAATACCATGCTTCATCCCGGCGTAAAGGTTTTAAAAGACTGCAAAATAGGGGATAACTGTGTGATCCATGCAGGGACGGTCATCGGATCGGACGGATTCGGGTTTGCACTCGAACAAAATTCCGAATCAAGAAGGAAAGTGCCCCAGGTTGGAAATGTGATCATCGGGAACGATGTGGAGATCGGTGCCAATGTTGCCATCGACCGGGCAACCATGGGATCCACTAAAATTGGTAATGGGGTAAAAATGGACAACCTTATCCAGATCGCTCACAATGTGGAGATCGGAGACAATACGGTGATAATCGCCCAGGTGGGTGTTGCCGGTTCTTCCAGGATCGGAAAGAATGTGATCATTGCCGGCCAGGTAGGCATCATCGGGCATGTGACCATTGGAGATGGAGCCATGATCGGGGCCCAGGCAGGCGTTAACCGCAACATGAAAGAAAAAGAAATGGTGGTGGGTTCCCCGGCATTTGACATTCGTGAGTTCCGGAAAGCATCTGCCATTTTCAAGAAACTGCCCGAGCTGTACCGGCAGATAAACCAGATGGAAAAAGAACTTAACGAACGTAAGAAATCCGAATAATCCAGCAGGGATTTTCCTGTCCCTCAACATATTGCATCCTTATAATTTATCACGGAGATACAGATTTGTTTAATTTTTGTATATTTCGGGACCAAATTTCAATCGACAACTGAGGGGAATATGACTGAAAATCAGAAAACTATTAAAAAACCTGTAAGTTTCAGCGGCCGGGGATTACATACCGGCGTTGAAGTCAAACTCACCCTGGCTCCCGCTCCCGAAAATCACGGCTATCAATTTGTTCGCACAGACCTGAATGACCGTCCGGTTATCAGGGCAATTGCTGAAAACGTAGTGGAAACCAGCCGGGGAACTACCCTGGAAGAAAACAGCGTCAGGGTTTCGACCATTGAACATGTACTGGCTGCCTGCATCGGGTGTGAAATTGACAACGTACTTATTGAACTTAACGGCCCCGAAGCCCCTATCCTTGACGGGAGTTCAAAAGATTATTCAGAAGCCATATTTAAAGTTGGACTTACCGAACAGAAAATTCCAAGAAACGTATTCAGGATCGAGGAAAAAATCGAATACCGGGATGATGAACACGGAATTGAACTGATCGCCTACCCCGATGACAAGTTCAGCATCGATGTAAAAATTGATTATAATTCCAAGGTCCTCGGGTTTCAGTATGCCAACCTTGATGATATTAAGGATTTCAAAAAGGAGATTGCTCCGGCCCGGACCTTCGTATTCCTGCATGAGCTTGAGTTCCTCCTGAAGAATAACCTTATCAAGGGAGGCGATCTTGACAATGCCATTGTCATTATCGACCGTAAGGTTTCACAGGATGAACTGGACCACCTTGCCAAACTCTTCAACAAGCCCAGGGTGAAAGTCCAGCCCGAAGGCATCCTGAATAATGTTAAACTTAATTACAGCAATGAAGCGGCCAGGCATAAATTGTTGGATTTACTGGGTGACTTTGCGCTGGTGGGACATCCCCTGCAGGGAAAGATCATCGCCACCCGCCCCGGCCATTATGCCAATAACCAGTTTGCCCGCCTGATCAGAAGCAAGATTAAAAAGGACAAGCTTAAAAAAAAAGCGCCAAAGTATGATGTCAATAAGCCCATGCTTGACATCAACGAAATAAGAAAGATCCTTCCGCACCGTTACCCTTTCCTGATGATTGACAAGATTCTGCACCTGGACAGCAAATCCGTAGTCGGGGTAAAGAACGTAACCGCGAACGAGCCTTTCTTTCAAGGGCATTTTCCCCAGGAACCGGTAATGCCCGGAGTTCTCCAGGTGGAGGCCATGGCCCAGATAGGCGGGATACTGGTCCTGAATACGGTCCCGGACCCGGAACATTATGCCAACTATTTTTTGAAGATCGACAATGTAAAATTCAAAAAAAAGGTCGTGCCGGGCGATACGCTGATTATCAAAGCAGACCTGCTGGAGCCCATGCGCAGGGGAATTGCACACATGTTCGGCCAGGTCTTTGTCGGAGATAACCTTGTCTCTGAAGGAGAACTTATGGCCCAGATTGTAAAAGAATATTAATCAAATGAACCAGGTCCAGGCAAACATACATCCCGGGGCTAAAATTGCAGATGGTGTAATCGTTGAACCATTTGCTACTATCTGTGAAAATGTAGAGATTGGCGAAGGTTCCTGGATAGGACCCAATGTCGTGATCATGGATGGTGCCAGACTGGGAAAAAACTGTAAAGTATTCCCGGGGGCGGTGATTTCGGCTATACCACAGGACATAAAATACCAGGGTGAGGACACCATCGTTGAGATAGGCGATAACACAACCATCCGGGAATGTGTTACCATCAACAAGGGCACAAAGGTAAAAGGCAAGACATCTGTCGGCAAAAACTCCCTCATTATGGCTTATGTACATGTAGCCCATGATTGCAGGATAGGTGACCAGGTGATCCTTGTGAACAATGCCACCCTTGGCGGAGAAGTTCACATTGATGATTTTGCCATTGTCAGTGCATCCTCCCTCATTCACCAGTTCTGCAGGATAGGAAAGCACGTTATGCTGCAAGGCGGATCACGTGTCGGAAAGGATGTTCCTCCTTTCATTACAGCCGGAAGGATACCCCTTGGCTATGAAGGCCTTAATTCCATCGGTCTTAAAAGAAGGGGATTCCCGACCGAAAAGATCACGGAAATACAGGAAATCTACCGCATTATCTTTCACGGGGGCTATAACAATACACAGGCCAGGGAGTACATCGAAAAAAAATTCCCGCCTTCGGAAGAACGTGATGAGATCCTCGGGTTTATGAAAGAATCCCAAAGGGGATTAATAAAGGGTCTGAACAACATCGAGGAATAATAATCCCGTGAATTTCCATCCCGGGGAGATCTCTGGCTGGCTCATTCCAGGGAATTCCATCCCTGGGCCTGCAATTCAATCTCAATCCCTTGTTCGGTTATGAATTTGCTGCCTGTATCCGCTTCCGTTATGTGTCCGATCATGGAAACATCCCTGATTTTCCGGATCTGGTCATGCAGGCTCAATGGTACTGTAAAGAGCAATTCATAGTCCTCTCCCCCGTTCAGTGCACAAATGAAGGGTTCGATATTCATCTCCCCTGCCGCCCGGGCGGTTTCTCCGTGGATGGGTATTTTGTCCTGGAAAATCCTGCAACCCAGACCGCTCTGCCGGCAAATATGAAGAAGATCGGAAGATAATCCGTCCGACAGGTCTATCATAGCATGGGGTACAATCCTGTTTTCTCGAAAAGATTCAATAAT
>JAUVKJ010000040.1 GCA_030592145.1 Bacteroides sp. | reverse complement strand
TCCCGACCATCAGGTCAAGTTCGAGTTCATCGCATCTTTCTTCGGGGAGTGCTGAACATATTAGTCCACGGCCATGCGTGGCCATGAAATTGACGGTTTCTGCACTTATCAGTTCTGCGGCGGCAATGAAATCACCCTCATTCTCCCGGTCCTCATCATCTACCACGATGATTGTGTTTCCCTTACTGATTTCCTCTATAGCTTCATCAATGATGTTGAAAATCAGCTTTTCAGTTCTCTGTTCGTTTTGTTGGCTGCCAGACATTCGTTTCTCTTCCTTTTACAAATTTTAAGAATCCGGCCAGCAGGGCCAGGTTCATACTGTAGAAATGTGTAATAAAGCGCAAAATTACAATATGTATGCCTATTTTCCTTAATAAAAAGTCAATAATTGGAATGATAAGCAGCAGTCCCTGTATCAGAAGAAGGATCCAGTACAGCTGGCTCGTCGCTGACAGGACTATATTGGAGATAATGAGCGACAGAAGGATGAAGGGTCCCATCCAGCGCAGGACCTTATGAGACAGAAAGCTGAAGGAAAGGCCGGTATTCAGAGGCCACAGCAGCCTGTAAAAGGTCCGTAGATTCTGGAAGTTTCCTGCCGAGATCCGGATCTTTCGGCGGAATTCTTCGGATAAACGGTTGGGAACATTTTCCAGGCAGACTGATTTCATTTCCAGGATTGTGCGCTTTTTTCTTTCCAGAACTTTCATGGTGATGTAGAAATCATCCACCGAGTATCCTGCAGGGACATGGCTGAAGTACTCATTCCGGATGGCATAACAGGCCCCATATGCCCCGATCATAGTACCCCAGATCTTTCCTTCGTAATATTTCAACTTGATTTCCCTTGACATGAATGACCACTCCTGGTAGGAAATACCGCTTTTATCAAGCCTGGTATTCTGAATGTTGGCGCCAACCAATCCGATCTGTTTATTCCGGAAATGCTTCAGCAGTTCAAAGATCGTGTCAACGGAGAACATGACCTGGGCATCCGTGAGGATGAGGATCTCTCCCCTGGCTTCGTCTCTCAGATGGTTGATAACCGCCGGTTTGCCACGTCTTTCGTCGAACGGGAAAAAGCGCAGGGCTCCATCCTCATTCGAATACACACGGAGCTTTTCATTGGTCTTGTCGGTGGAACCGTCGGAACCAACAAGAAGTTCGATTTTTTCTTCCGGGTAGCTGGTATTGAATATGTTCCGGAGTTTTTCCGAGATCACTTTATCTTCATTATACACTGCCATAATGATGGATACGAAGGGAAGGTTGTCAGCAGCATCGAACACCTCGGCATTCTCCTGATTACACCTTGCCAGTATGCTGATTATCAAGGGATAAATTACATATGAATGCAGAATGGTAAATACGGACACCCAGAAAATTATTTCCCAGATCATGTGAGCTGCGCTTTATAGAAGGAGATCAATTCTTTGGAGAGCACTAAGTTATCAAATTTTTCTGTAACAAACTGGTGGGCCTGATGTCCTGTTTCCCGCATCAGTCCCGGTTGCTCACTCAATGTTTCCAGGACCCTGATATAATCTTCTGCCGTGTCGGCGATAAAAAGATGTTCACCGTCATTTGCTCCGATTCCGGCGGCACCGGTAGCAGAACTGATGACGACTTTACCCATGGCCATGGCCTCGAGTATCTTTATACGTATGCCGCTTCCTGTAAAAAGGGGCACGATCATGACACTATGGTCGCGGAAGAATGAGATGGCATCATCGATTTCACCTTCGGAGCACACATTTGGAGGAATGTCATCCGTAAAGTATTGGTCAGCATTGCGTCCTGCTATATGCATTACAAGTTCAGGCCAACGTGAAAGAATCCCGGGCCAGACCTTTTCAAAGAACCAGTCCAGGCCTTCCTGGTTCGGAGTCCAGTCGAGGGCACCGATATAGAAAAGCCGGATTTTCTCCTCTGCGTTGCTTAATGGGTATTTGGCCAGATCCATTCCGGCCGGGCAAACCATCACCGGAAGTTCATGTCCCATCTGTCTGAAGTCCTCCTTGTCGGATTCGGAGATGGGGACCAGCAGGTCAATTTCCCGGAGCAGCCTTTTTTCCAGTTTATAGATCCTCCGGGAGAGGGAGCTAAGGTAAAACCGGCGGGTTGGATTCTTTTCTTTTCTTGCCCTCAGGTCCCATATCCGGTGTTCCAGGTTGTGGGCACGCAGGGAAAGAATGGGGCCTTTCCCGATATAGTGCCTGTAGTACCCCAGGTAAGGGCCTTCGATCTGTATAATGTCATAGCTGTTTTTTTCCAGGCATTTCTCAAGTTCCATTTGAAAAGGCTTTGAGATAAATCTTTCAGCAATGTAGGGGTAGGAGGAAAACAGCAAGTTCAGCAACAATCTGAGGGGCCGGATCCGGGTATCAACATCCACGGACCTGATATGGATCAGATCTGTGATATGACCGGGGATCTGGCCGGGCGGGAAATAATGTTTTCCCGTATTCATTGTAAGCAGGGTAACATCGGCCCCGTTCCGGGCCAGTCCCACAGCCAGGTTCAGTGTGGCAATTGCGCCTCCGTCTCTGGGGGGCCAGGGCATTTTGGTGCTGAGAATAAGGATCTTCATGTATGCAGTCCCAGCTTAATGTACATATAACGGATCCTGCGCCGAATCTTGCGGAATGCAGAGCTGTAGGTTTCCATGTTCAGCAATGCGGAGTCTGTCATGGATTTGTATGTGAGCCAGATGCCAATGGGAAGAAGGATGGCCGAGGAAAGCCACATGCCCACAAACGTGGTCAGGGCACTGTCTCTGGCAAACTGCTCGCCCGACATGGAAATGATGTACCAGGCCAGGAAGAACAGGACGGAGATAACGGTCGGCATACCAAGTCCCCCTTTCCGGATAATGGCTCCCAGGGGGGCACCGATAAAGAAAAAAATCAGGCAGGCAATCGACAGGGTGAATTTCCTGTGTATCTCTATCTGGTACTTTCGCAGCCGGGTAACTTTTGCACTGGAATTGGTTTTGGAGCTTGAGATGTGATTCATGGATGCACGAGCCTGAGACAGTGCAGCGTTAACCGTTAGCACCCGGTTTCGCTTGGGAAGCTCATTGAAAAGACTGTCGAAATTGAGCCTGTAAAGGAGGGAATCATACGTTGCCGGCTGATCCCTGTTGGACTTGGGGCCCCAACGCCGGTAAGTGTAGTATGTTCTCGTGGTAAGGGATTCATTAAGCCCCTTATAGATCTTGTTGATCTCCCTTTTGAAGGAATCTTCGTAATGCTCGAGCATGGCAAGGCTCATCATGGAGAAATTACTCTTAAAAAGCGATTCATCCGTCCGGTCCAGCCCGAAGCCTGTCAGTTCGATCAGCAGTGATTGTTCCTGGAAATAGTCCCTCCTGTGGGGATAAGTAAAATTCTTCCTGTTCTTGCGGTCAGAGTCAATCTCGTTGTATGAACGGCCGCTGTATAGGGTGAAGACCAGGTAAGTATCATCGGAAGATACCTTCATAAATCCTGAATCTGCTACCGTAACCATTGTGTTGCCCTTGCGTTCTGTATGGTCGTAGATCCGGATCCCGTAAAGCATGTTGGTGACAGGATCCTTGGTGTCAACGCGCATGCTGAATCCTTCGATCCCGTTGTAGAATACACCTTCAATAATATTGAATGCCGGCCGTTTTTTCTGAATGTCATAAAGGAGTGAGCGCAACTTAAGGTTGGCTACCGGAAGTACATAATTGGAAAATGCAAAGGCGCCGATGCTCATAAACACGGTCAGAATAATCAGTGGAAGCATGATCCTGACAAGGGATATGCCGGATGATTTCATGGCGGTAAGTTCGTAGAATTCTCCGAGGTTCCCGAATGTCATCAGGGCTGCCATGAGAATGGCAAGCGGCAATGCCATAGGTACCATGGAAGCTGTAAGATAAAATACGAATTCTGACACGACAGTAAATTCCAATCCCTTGCCTATCAAGTCATTGATGTACTTGAAGAGAAACTGCATGACCATGATGAAGATTACGATCAGAAAGGTCAGTGCAAAGGGTCCCGCAAAGGATTTTAGAAGAAGAATATGTAAGCGCTTGGCCTTTAAACGCATTCGATGGATAGTTTATTTCAGAGACCGATCACATGTTTTAGTTCGGCAATCTGTGTGTCCCAGAGGTCTACCGCATCATCTTTTTCATCGTCATCTGCAAAATCGGTGATCAGAAGGGAAACATCGCCGGTGAGTTCGTCCTGTGTGAGCCTGAATTCAAAATAGATACTATCATCCTCATCCTCGATCCAGCGAAACCGGATGTATTTATTATCCTTTCGCTGCATCACCTCGGCCTGTTGCTCTGTTTCCTCCCAGATGAAAGTAAAAATGGATCCATGGAGATTCACATCGTTGGCAAACCATTCGGACAGGCCTCCGGGTGTACTTAAGCGGTTGAATAATACTCTCGGGGAAGAATTAATGGTGTATTCCAGTTCATATTTCTTTTTCACAAAATACTATTTTAGTTATTGTATTGGCACTTGTGTATCTCTTTACTGCAATATAGCAAAATTTATCAACATTGGTAAATCGGTGAGACGGAGTACTTTTTGCCGTAAGGCGGCCGGTATATGCGTTTAATCTTACCGTGGATAACTTTTAGTCCGGCCATGTGCCATTTTTTCTATATTTGAAAGGAGTTCATCTACCATCCTTCTATGCGCCAGGTTGCTTACATATGCCTGATCCTGTTAATTATTTTGCCTGAGGCTTTATCACAGGATAAAAAATTATTCAAAAAGACTTTCCTGGAGGCGGAATATTCCTTCATGACCGATGAATACCAGGAGGCCCTTCACCTTTACCGGGAACTCCTGAAGACCGACCCGGACAATGCCAATCTTCATTTTCTGGCCGGAGCATGTTACCTGAGTATCTATGGAGAGAAAAAGAAGGCCATTCCCTACCTGGAAAAGGCGGTGCAAGATATGTCAATCGGTTACCGTGAGGGGTCATACAAAGAGAGATCGGCACCAAGGGAAGCCCTCTTTGCCCTGGCCCGGGCCTATCATATAAACGAGGAATTCGACCGGGCCATTGAAGAGTATGAGAAATACAGGGGCATTATGATCAAAAGGTATTTCGCAGACATCGAATACGTGAACAGCCAGATCAAATCATGCGAGCTGGCAAAGAGCATGATCCTGCGTCCGGTGGATATACAGTACCTGAGGCTCAGTGAAGAGGTGAACAGGTTCCCGGCCAACTACAATCCGGTGGCCTCATCCGATGATTCCACACTGATCTACATGACCGGCCCCCCTTTTAACACTGCCATAATGATGACCAGGAAGATCCCTGCCGGGGAGTGGACCGAACCGAGGGTGATCAATGAGGAGATCGGGTCGGATGGGAACTGCTACCCAACATCGCTTTCGATGAACGGTAAGGAATTGTACCTGGTTAAAAAAGGTCCATACGAGTCCAATATATACATTAGTTACCGGAAAGGTGAACGGTGGACCAAAATGATCAGCCTGAACAAGCACATAAATTCCGACTACTTTGAGACACATGCCTGCATTTCCCATAACGGCAAGTTTTTATATTTTACCAGTGATCGTTCCGGCGGACAGGGAGGACTTGACATATGGGTGTCGGAAACGACTGCGGAGGGGGACTGGGGAGAGCCGAGGAACCTGGGACCAAAAGTTAATTCACATTACAATGAGGAAACACCATTCCTTAACGGCAAAGGCAACAAACTTTATTTTAGTTCACAGGGCCATGCCACCATGGGGGGATTTGATTTCTTTGTTGCAGAGAAGCTTTTGGATGCAGGATGGTCTTTCCCTGAAAACCTGGGGTATCCGGTAAGCACTGCAGACGATGATCTGTTCTACAATCCCCGGAAAACAGGGCAGGGCGCACTATGTTCCGCCATTATCGATTCCATAAGCTCTGTGAGAAGCATATATGTCCTCAGGGTAAAAGGGGAGCAGGCCCAGATCGCAGTCATCCGGCAGGATGCTGATGAGCGGATCGATCCTGTATCACTGAGAACTACTTCCCGTACCGGCAGGGACAGCACCGGATCTGAAAAAGTTCCGGTCCCTGATAGTTTACCCGGACCCGTCCCGGGTACTACGGATCCCGGCGAATACTTTGTCCTGAACAGCATACGGTTCGGTTTTGACAGAGATGACCTGGATGATGCAGCAAAGGCTGAAGCAGAACGCGTAATTGAAATTATGCGCAGACATCCTGAGATCCGGCTCAAACTGACCGGCCATACAGATGCCGTGGGATCCGATGAGTACAATCTTCGTCTTTCTGAGCGAAGGGCACAATCCATGGCCGATTACCTGATCTCCAAAGGGATACAGGTATCCCGGATAAAGGTAACTGCTGCCGGTGAAACCGTTCCCATCGCCATTAATAAATACGAGGATGGCACCGACAGCCCGGAGGGACGCCGGCTTAATCGCCATGTTTCCATAAAACTGGAGAATATGCAGGATGAAAAAATCCGGATTTCGGATATTTTTGTGCCGGATTATTTACAACCGAGATCAGAAAGATCCTTCAGAGTTCTGCTTGTAAAAAGCGATAGGTGGCTCGACACCATACCGGATGAAGTGGAAGGGGAACAAACAGCATTGATTATCACGGATTCTGCATATCTCTATACGGCAGGGAATTTCAGGCAAAAGGTTAGTGCTATGCAATATCTGAACGAGGTCATCGATGCAGGTTATCCGGATGCCGGCATGCTCGAACAAAAAGACCTGGATAGGTTGATCGCCAGCCTTTCGGAAGAAGGGATCATGGTGACAGCCAGCTATACCATACAGATCATGGCTTTAAAAAATCCGGTTGAAACAGATCATTTCAAACCCCTTGAGGGAGTGAAAATGTACGCGGGGCGGGATGGTCTTCACCGTTATGTTTATGGAGATTTAGAGGGCATAAATGAAGCACTGCAGAGGCTGCCGGCCATTAAACAGATGGGATACCACGATGCCTTCATCATGAGCATACTGCGTTATGAGAAAATATCTGAATAAGAGTATACGGAACCTGATTCGCGAATTCCACCCATAATGAATCCATGTCCTTTTGCGCCGACTATTCTCCCAGTATCACCGGGAGGGTATCCGCAAGGTTCTCGTGGTACCCCGAAAGAAGGGGTTTCATCCCGCTTTGCCCGATATTACCCCCTGCAATTCCCAGTGCTGTAAAGCCTGCCAGGCGTATGGACAAGACCCCTGCAGAGGAATCTTCCAGACCGATCACACGGTTTCGTTTTTCAGCGGGCATCTCCAGCCCGATGCGTGCCGTCTCGGCGTACAGCCAGGGGTGGGGTTTAGGAGCCAGCTCCCCGAGGGTTCCGGTCTGGCCTTTTCGCAGGGCATATCCGGCAGTGATTATGGCATCGTAGAAATCCAGCGGGTCCCCCATATCAAGTGCACGGAAGGCGGAAATGATCTCGGGCCAGGCTTTTTCGTAAAGGCCCGATGTCACGAGGCCGATTTTAATTCCGCGGGATTTCAGGGCCAGCAGGAAATCCTTTAAACCGGGACTGGGTACAAAGGCGTCCTGTCTGCCTCGTCCTTCCAGTATTTCCTTCATTTCATGATGGGTGATCTCAAAATATAGCTTTCTGGCCTCCTCAAGTTTTTTATCCGGGCAGTATTTCCGGATACAGTATTCCAGGTGTTCCGATACGGAATGTCCTGATACATACGGTTCATCTTCCGGTTCAAGTTCAAAACGGGACCTGCCAGTCAATCGTGCCGTGGTTTGTTGAATGATCCGGATCCAGAACTTTTCGCTGCGAACGCTGGTACCGTCCAGATCCATCAGCACCGCCTCCGCCGGCGCTTCAAATACCGGATCCCGGAGTTCATAAATGGCCGGGTACCCCAGCTGGGATTTCACATAGACAAGGGTCTTGTCATCGTAGACCACAAAATCAGCTTTGTTGTCGACCGGCGACAAAATGGTCTTCACTCCTTCCTTCCCTGCAAGGAACAAACCATTGCCACCGGCTGATCTTTCGGTAAAACATCCTTCGAGTCCCTTCAGGTCCACATTGAATCCAGGTATATGATCCATGAATCAGTTTTGATTGTTAGTCCAGGTAAAAATAACTATTTCCCTTACAGGACTCCTGCTCAGCACGGTTATAATTATTTTTGGTCTCAGTTCCGGTTTCCCGGAGTACCGATCCGGATGAGGCTGTCCTGGGCCTGATGTAAATGCACTGTAATGAGAATGCTGTGGTATCCTTTTCAGGATACTTCCAGTTAGTGGCTGCATTGAAATCAACCCGAACCAGTACGGCCCAGTCTCCCTCCGCCTCACAGGGCGCATTTCCAATGCATACCATTCCGCAACCTGACACAGTAGTTACCGAACCATCAAGCAGTTCACCACCTTTCCTGGGATTGTACCATTTGATGGTATAGTCACCCTCATCGACAAGGTTCAGATCTGCGGTTCCACCTTCTTTTATATATAATGCATAGATCTCCCCGGTGCGGGCCAGGCAATAATCTGCCGTGCTGATCTCGTCTTGTGGTTCCATTGTCCAGTAGGGGAGGAAGGTGGTGAAAAAGTCCATGGCATGCCTGCACTGGTCCCAGAACTGATCACGCGAGTGCCAGTCCTGGCAGGTAAGGTCGGAATGGTCAAATTTGTACCCGAAATACCATTCGATTCCCCAGGCTCCTGCCATATAGGCACCCCACAGGGCATTCTTCCTGGCGTCATTTTTCTCCGGGTCGTCCTTGTCGGGTACGATCGATTGCTGGGCATCACCCGGTTCGTCGACCGAGACGGCCCATTTTTTGCCTGCCTTTGCGGAGAGCCTCCTCCATTTGAGAACTTCTCCGTGTACCAGACTGAAATCTTTGTAGTTGGTCTGGACGGAGGGACCGGTTAGTTTACTTTCGGGACCAAGCAGGTCATAAAAGGGATTTCCATTATGGATCACCACATGATGCCGGTATGGGTCATGATCATAGAAATATTGGGCCATGGCAAGGCGCTGGTATTTAAATTGGGGAGGAGTTATATGGTTCTTCTTCCAATCTCCAATTTCTTCCCCGAGATTCCAATTCAGAGCCAGGTGGTGCCCAAACCTTGCTATCAGTTCACGGTAATAGAGTTTACGCTGGGCCCCGACACCCCCATTGTCGAGGAGCCCCTGGTTTTCGGCCTCCTGGGTTTTGAAATGAAGGAATAGCCCTAAGCGGTCCGCATGCTCGAAAACGATCTCCCATTGATCGAGTTTGGAGACATCCATCCTGTCATAGGTATAATAATCAATGTAGGGGAATACATTCTGGTCATCCCCCAGAATATTCAGTGTCAGGAATGAAAATGCATTCATACCTTTAGACTCAAGGTAGTTCAGGGCACCTATCATTCCTTTTCCCTTTCCGTCCTGCCAGGTTGGATCGCCTTCTTTCCAGTCCCCGATGTGAGGCTCCCATGTTTTAACCAGCTCATCCTTATAGCCGTCTTTGTGAAATGTGCCGTCAAAATCAGCATAGGCCAGAAAGTTCTCAGGAGCATCCGCACCGCATTTCAGGAAATATTCCCCTGATTCGGCCAGGCGAAGGTAGTGTTCTTCAACGTATTCAAGCCTGCCCCTTCCCCGGAAATCGGGGTAGAACTTATCCGTTTGAGCAATCGTGAATTCCCCTTTCAGACTATCCATGAATCTTCCGCTCTCGCCCGGGTCCTTCCGGTCGCTGACAGCAACCCAGTTACCTTTGCGGAAATCTACAGAATACTTCCAGGTACCTGTTTCAGAAGGGGTAAAATGCACCCTCCATTTGTTTCCCTTATCCGCAGAAGTTTCAGCAGCATTTCCGTCGGCCGAAAAGTATCCCGGTACAAGGTATTCCTTGCCTGTTGAAGGATGTGTAAATCTGACATTCAGGCGGTAATTCATGAAAGGATTGAACTCATCTGTTTCCGATGATTCAGGTCCCTCAAACGTCAGGCTGACTTTATGCCATTTTTTCAGTTCACCGGATATTTCGACCTGT
>JAUVKJ010000165.1 GCA_030592145.1 Bacteroides sp. | reverse complement strand
CAATCATGTCGGCCGAGGTGGTAACTCCCGAGGAATATATGGGGGACATCATTTCAGATTTCAACCGCAGGAGGGGACAGGTCGAAGGGATGGAATCCAGGGCAGGGGCCAGGGTCATCAAGGCAAAGGTTCCGCTGGTAGAGGAATTTGGATATGTCACCGTGCTGCGAACCCTGTCTTCAGGAAGGGCAACCTCCACGATGGAATTCTCACATTACGAAGAGGTTCCCCGGGAGATATCAAAAGCTTTGCTTGAAAAAATTCAGGGGAAGACACTGTTCGCATAGTGCAGAGCAAGTTAAAGAAATAATAAGTTGTTTAAACAGATAATAATAGATGAGTCAAAAGATCAGAATTAAGCTGAAATCATACGATCATAATCTGGTTGATAAATCAGCTGAAAAGATCGTAAAAACAGTAAAATCCACCGGTGCAGTTGTGAGCGGTCCCATTCCGCTTCCTACCCATAAGAGGATATTTACAGTATTACGGTCAACTTTTGTAAACAAGAAATCAAGAGAACAATATCAACTGAGTTCTTACAAGAGGCTGCTTGACATTTACAGTTCCACTCCCAAGACCATAGACGCACTGATGAAACTGGAACTGCCAAGTGGTGTTGAAGTTGAAATTAAAGTATAATTATTAATACGTAATAAGATGCCAGGTTTAGTAGGTAAAAAGGTTGGTATGACCTCCATCTTTAACGAAGAGGGTAAGAATATTCCCTGCACCGTTATCGAGGTTGGGCCCAACGTTGTCACCCAGATCAAGACCAGGGAAACGGATGGTTACAACGCGGTTCAACTGTCATATGATGAAAAGAAGGATAAGCATACTACCAAGGCCATGTTGGGGCACTTTAAGAAGGCAAAGACCACTCCCAAGAAGAAAACAATTGAATTGAAGGGATTTGTCAAGGACTGGAAACCCGGAGATGTGATCACCGTGGATTATTTTCACGATGACACCTGGCTGGATGTTTCAGGGATCTCCAAGGGGAAAGGTTTTCAGGGTGTAGTTAAAAGGCATGGATTCCGCGGGGTTAACGATGCAACCCATGGCCAGCACAACCGGAGCAGGGCTCCCGGGTCACTCGGTGCAAGTTCCAACCCCTCACGTGTTTTCAAGGGAATGAAAATGGCCGGGCAGATGGGTAATGAGAAAGTTAAGATCATCAACCTTCGCGTGGTTAAGATTATTCCTGAAAAAAACCTGCTTCTGTTGAAAGGTTCTGTTCCCGGGGCCAATGGATCATATTTAATTATAGAGAAGTAATGAAGTTATCTGTATTCAATACCGAAGGTAAGGACACCGGCAAAAAGGTTAATCTGAAGAAAGACATTTTCGGTGTGGAGCCCAGCGATCACGCCATTTACCTGGATGTCAAACAATACCTGGCCAACCAGCGCCAGGGTACGTCCAAGACCAAGGAGCGTGCCGACATCACCGGAAGTACCCGTAAGATCAAAAGACAGAAAGGAACCGGGACCGCCCGTGCGGGCAGCATCAAATCTCCCATTTTCAGGGGTGGAGGAAGGACCTTTGGTCCCAGGCCAAGAAGCTATTCCTTCAAGCTGAATAAAAAGGTAAAGCAACTGGCAAGGCTTTCTGCACTTTCCTATAAGGCAAAGGACAAAGGCATCATGGTTCTCGAGGATTTTTCCCTGGAAGCCCCCAGGACGAAGGAATTTTTCGATATCAGGAAAAACCTGAACATTGATGAGAAGAAGTCCCTGCTGGTATTACCCGAACCGAATAAAAACATATATTTGTCATCCCGCAACCTGGAGAAGTCAAAGGTTATAACTGTCTCGGAATTAAATACATACGACATCATGAATGCTTCAGTCGTGGTATTTGTCGAGAGTTCCCTTGATGTTCTTCAGACAAGTGCATCTTAAAGAGAATGGACATGGATATTTTAATTAAGCCTATCGTAACGGAAAAGATGACCACCCTGGGTGCGGACCTGAACAGGTATGGTTTCCTGGTACGCAAGGACGCCAACAAGATACAGATCAAGCAGGCGGTCGAAAAAATGTATGACGTTTCGGTCGAATCGGTAAACACCATGCGCTACGGAGGGAAAGCGAAGTCCCGTATGACAAAGTCAGGCGTAACTACAGGAAAAACGAAATCATTCAAGAAAGCGATCATTACCCTTGCAGAGGGTGAGACCATCGATTTCTTCAGCAATATTTAGAACAATGGCGGTACGAAAATTTAAGCCTGTCACACCAGGTCAGAGACAGAAAGTGATAAGCACATTTGAGGAGATCACCAGGAATAGCCCGGAGAAGTCGCTTATCAAGGCAGGAAAAAGGTCAGGCGGAAGAAACAATTCCGGTAAAATGACCATGCGTTATATGGGCGGCGGACACAAGAAGAGATACCGGGTGATTGATTTTCACCGTGAGAAGGATGGAATGCCTGCCACCGTTAAGAGCATCGAATACGATCCCAACCGTACCGCAAGGATTGCACTGGTCGTGTATGAGGATGGGGAGAAGAGGTACATCATTGCTCCCGGTCAGCTGAAGGTTGGACAGAAGATCATGTCTGGCAAGAATGCTACCCCTGATGTTGGCAATGCCATGATCCTGGCAGATATGCCCATGGGTACAATCGTACACAATATTGAACTGCATCCGGGACAGGGTGCCGCTCTTGCACGTAGTGCGGGATCGTATGCCCAGCTTACCTCAAGGGATGGAAAATACGCCATTATCAAGCTTCCTTCGGGTGAATCAAGGATGATCCTTACCACCTGCAAGGCAACGGTTGGAACGGTATCCAACCCGGATCATGACCTTGAGAAATCAGGAAAAGCCGGAAGGAACCGCTGGCTGGGCCGAAGGCCAAGGGTACGTGGGGTTGCCATGAACCCGGTCGATCACCCCATGGGCGGCGGCGAAGGACGCGCTTCGGGAGGTCACCCCAGGTCACGTACGGGTCTGCTGGCCAAGGGTTATAAGACCAGATCAAAGAAGAAACATTCCAATAAATATATTGTCGAAAAAAGGAAAACGAAATAAATCTGATACAGAATGAGCCGTTCATTAAAAAAAGGACCATTTATAGATTATAAGCTGGATAAGCGGGTATCCGAAATGAATAATTCGGGAAAGAAATCCGTCCTGAAGACCTGGTCAAGAAGGTCTGTGATCTCTCCTGATTTTGTGGGCCACACAATTGCCGTTCACAACGGCAACAAATTCATACCGGTTTACATTACGGAGAATATGGTCGGACACAAGCTTGGTGAATTTGCACCAACCAGGATATTCCGGGGACATGGAGGCAGGGCCCGATAGTGTGTCATGCTGAACCCGATTCAGTATCTAATGAAATAAAAAAGAACAGACCATGGGAGTCAGAAAAAGAAACAGGGCAAATCAAATAAAGGAAGAGAAGAAGAGCAGGTATTACGCTGTCTTGAAAAATTGTCCCACTTCCCCGAGAAAAATGAGGCTGGTCGCTGACCAGGTAAGAGGAGAAGAGGTGAACAAGGCACTGGATATTTTGAAGTTCAGCCAGAAGGAAGCTTCAAACAGGCTTGAAAAACTGGTCCTGTCAGCCATTTCAAACTGGCAGGTGAAGAATGAAGGGGTGAGGATAGAAGACAGCCATCTATTTATCAAGGAAATATTCGTCGATAGTGCGAGGATGCTGAAGAGGCTGCGGCCAGCTCCCCAGGGGAGGGCGCACCGGATCAGGAAAAGATCAAATCATGTCACGGTAGTTCTTGATAGTGTAAATAAAAACGAATCATAAAGATACAGATGGGACAAAAAGTAAATCCGATAGCAAATCGTCTGGGAATCATTAAAGGATGGGATTCAAATTGGTACGGGGGGAATGATTATTCTGCCAAACTGGTGGAAGACACTAAGATCCGCGAATACCTGAACGCAAGGCTGGCCAAGGCGAGCATTTCCAAGATCATCATCGAGAGAACGCTGAAACTGATCACCGTTACGGTTAATACGGCCAGGCCAGGGATCATCATTGGGAAAGGCGGACAGGAAGTAGATAAGCTGAAGGAAGAATTGAAAAAGATTACAAATAAGGAGGTTCAGATCAATATTTTCGAGGTAAAGAGGCCTGAACTGGATGCAACCATTGTTGCCAACAACATTGCCAGGCAGGTGGAAGGCAAGATCTCCTTCCGGAGAGCCATTAAAATGGCGATTGCTTCAACTATGAGAATGGGTGCTGATGGAATCAAGGTATTGATAAGTGGCCGGCTTGGCGGTGCGGAAATGGCCCGCACGGAACTGTATAAGGAGGGACGTATTCCCCTGCATACCCTGAGGGCTGATATTGATTATGCCCTCTGCGAAGCGCATACCAAGGTAGGTGTGATCGGCATCAAGGTATGGATATGCAATGGTGAGGTTTACGGTAAGAGAGATCTGTCTCCTAATATAGGCATGAAGAATGCCAAACACAAAGGGGGCGGATTCAGGAGTAAAAGAAGGAAATAATAAAGAATAAACAGATCACAGGATGTTACAACCGAAGAAAACCAAATACAGAAGAAGGCAAAAAGGCCGGATGAAGGGGAATTCCCAGCGAGGCAACCAACTCGCGTTCGGAACTTTCGGTATTAAGGCACTGGAGCCAAGCTGGTTAACGGGCCGTCAGATCGAAGCAGCAAGGCAGGCCGTAACAAGGCACATGAAGAGGGAGGGCCAGCTATGGATCAGGATCTTCCCCGACAAGCCCATTACCAAGAAACCTGCCGAAGTAAGGATGGGCAAAGGGAAAGGTGCCCCGGAAGGTTTTGTTGCACCGGTTACACCGGGCCGCATTATTATTGAAATTGAAGGGGTTTCTTTTAAAGTGGCAAAAGAAGCATTGCGGCTGGGTGCCCAGAAACTGCCGATCACCACCAAGTTTATGGTCAGGAACGATTATGAAGAACAG
>JAUVKJ010000079.1 GCA_030592145.1 Bacteroides sp. | reverse complement strand
ATTATTGGAGGGTATGATGACGAGGTTTTCCTGTTCCTGGTTGAGAACATGGGCCATGTTAACAAAAACGCTGTCATTTATGATCACCTCCTTGAATACCAGGTCCTCCAGATCTGCCTTGGCTGATATCCTTTGGAAAAGCTCGTTCTTCAGGAAACGGATCCGGTGGTATTCGTTTGAATCACCGCTGTGTACCAGTATCATCGTCTTATTATAGTAGCCGGAAAGGTAATCCGCCCAGGCCCTGAACTCAATTTCATAGGTGGGGGTTACCTGGAATACCCAGGGATTGTACTGCACAACCTCCTTGCCGGAAGAAAAGGGGGAAACCAGCGGTATCTCATGTTCCCTGGCAAAGTCGGCAGCGATCTCAAGGTTCCAGTAACTAACCGGCCCGATGATCAGGTCCATATCCTCCATTTCCGGTTTGCGGAGAATTTCCCGGGTCCTTTCACGGTCCCGTCCGGTATCATAGGTAGTCAGGGTAACCGAGTGCCCCTGTTTTATTAGTGAATCAATGGCCAGCAATACGCCCTCGTAAAACTCCAGATAACCGATGATCCGCTGATTCACGATCTGTTCTTCTTCCTCCTCAACAGGGACGAGATGTCCCTCCTCCCCTTCAATGATCTCCAGGGTATCGATGACCTCATCCCAGTGCAGGTCAAGGGGCAGCAACATGGCTACCTTTATGGATCCGCTGATGGGTTCCGGGCGTATTCGCCTCATACGGATGGTTGACCAGAAGGGAACCCCTACCGTGTCAGAGGGTTCAGTAATGGTATCGATGAAGCCGGTGAGGCTGTCCGCCTCAAAGCTATACGTCTCAAGGCTATCCGCATCACCTTCTCCACGTGCCGCTTCCGTCCTGTCCGTCAGGCGGGGAATCTTTATGTATTCATCGTACTTCATTTCCCCCCAGCGCAGCTCCGGGTTGATCTCCTTGATCTCTTCAATGCTCACGTCATATTTGACCGAGAGGCTGTACAGGGTTTCTCCCGCCTGTACGTGATGATAGACAAAACTGTCGGACGGGAAACCCCTTTCTTTTATAGAACTCTTGCGCCTGGGGATCTTCAGTACCTGGTTGATCTGCAGGTCGGATATCCTTACCTCCGGGTTCGCCCTCTCGATCTCCACCACATCAATGCCGTACTTTCCGGAAAGGAAATAAAGCGTCTCTCCTTCCTTTATAATATGATAGATATAATCTTCTGTTTCACGTATTGCCTCTGATTCATCTACAACCGGGTCTGCCGGGATCTTCAGAACCATACCCGTCCGGAGTCCCGCAAATATATCCGGGTTTTCGGATGCGATCACCTTCTCGGTGACATTGTATGCCCTGCTGATGCCGTAGAGGGTTTCCTTTTCGCTGACAATGTGTATGTAATAAACCTTGCTCTCAAGGATAATCTTGTTTCCCGAGCGGTGGACCTGGAATTCCGGTTCCTGTGCCAGTCCACCGTATGAAACCAGGATCATTGGGAAAAGAAATAATATGGTAAAGGGGATCCTTCTGATCATATGGTTTTGAGAAAGTTATTCACATTGTCCTCTATTCGTTTCATCACATTGGAATAATCGACCCGTTCGAACGTTTCGCCGGTGATTTTCTCATATAATTCAATATACCGGTCAGTTACTTCATTAACAAACTCATCGGGCATTTCCGGAACGGTCTGTCCCTCGAGTCCCTGGAAATTATGATCCATGAGCCATTCCCTCACGAATTCCTTTGAAAGCTGTTTCTGTCCCATACCCTTATCCTGCCGCTCCTGGTATCCGTCTGCATAGAAATACCGGGAAGAATCAGGGGTGTGGATTTCGTCGATCAGGTAGATTTTTCCGTCCTTTTTCCCGAATTCGTACTTGGTGTCAACAAGAATCAAGCCCTTTTCTGCAGCCATTTCCGTTCCCCGCTGATAAACCTTACAGGTATAGTCCTCCAGGAGATTATAATCTTCCTCGCTTACCAGTCCCCTATCAAGGATATCTTCCCTTGAAATGTCCTCATCATGCCCTTCCTCTGCCTTGGTGGCCGGTGTGATAATGGGTTCCGGAAAACGGTCGTGCTCCTTGATACCCTCCGGCATGGGAACCCCGCTGAGTGTACGCTTGCCCGCCTTGTACTCCCTCCATGCATGTCCGGTAAGATATCCGCGGATCACCATCTCAACCCTGAAAGGCTCTGCAAAATGGCCAATGCATACATTCGGATCGGGAGAAGCAATCTTCCAGTTGGGCACAATATCCGAAGTGGCATCAAGGAATTTATTGGCGATCTGGTTCAACACCTGTCCCTTGTAAGGAATGCCCCTGGGCTGTACCACGTCAAAGGCAGATATGCGGTCGGATACGACCATGACAAGAAACCTGTCATCGATATTATACACATCTCTTACCTTACCGTGGTAGACATCTTTTAATCCGGGAAAATTGAAATCGGTACTCTTAATTGCTTTTTCCATTTTGTTTTATAGTATTAAATTCATGTTCTTATTCCTGGCTCGCCTCGTATGCTTTAACGATATGTTTCACCAGTTTGTGACGTACAATATCTCTCGTATCAAAGTAGACAATAGAGATCCCCTCGATCTTCTTCAGCAGGTCAATGGCCCTCAGAAGCCCGGAATCTCTCTTGCTGGGAAGATCAATCTGTGTCAGGTCGCCCGTTATAATAAACGTGGCATTTTTCCCCATGCGGGTAAGGAACATTTTCAATTGCATGGCCGTGGCGTTCTGTGCTTCATCCAGGATGACAAAGGCATTGTCAAGGGTCCTCCCCCGCATGAAAGCCAGAGGTGCTATCTGTATGGTATTGTCTTCCAGGAAACCCCTTAGTTTCCTGGAGGGGATCATATCGTTCAGTGCAGCGTATAGGGGCTGAAGGTAAGGATCCAGTTTCTCCTTGTAATCGCCCGGGAGGAACCCCAGGCGTTCACCGGCCTCAACGGCGGGACGTGTTAGAATGATCCTTTTAACCTGCCTTTGTTTCAATGCTCTTACAGCCAGGGCTATCGCTGTATAGGTTTTTCCGGTTCCTGCGGGACCGATGGCAAACATCAGGTCGGTCTCTTCGCAACTCTTTACAAGTGCCTTCTGGTTTACGGTTCTGGCCCTTATGGGTTTCCCGCTTTCCCCATACAGCAAAACATCGCCAGATGCCTTTTTGTTTGCAAGGATTTCCTTTCCGTTCCCCTGGAGTAATTCCTCCATTTCCTGCTCATCCGGGTTCTCTGTACCTTGAATATAATCGATCAGAAGGTTAAAGGTCTTCTCGAACCTGGCAAGTTCCTTCTCTTCTCCCCTGAGGATCAGCTCGCTGCCGCGTGATATAATCATTATCCTGGGAAAATTCTGCTTTAGCCTGTCAAACCGGGAATTGTTAATACCAAACAATTTCACCGGGTCAATCCCCTCCACATTAATTTTCTTTTCGATCATTCAATATGTATAATATTGCTTACTTTTATCCTTTACAAAATAAGTCGAAATTTTTGACTTCACAATAATAAATTCTTCCCGGTAGAAGCCACCTTCAATGAGCATTGTTACCCTTACAACTGATTGGAATACCAACGATTACTACGTCGGAGCCATAAAGGGCAAGATCCTCAGCCGGTGTCCGCAGATACAGATCATTGACATCTCCCACCAGGTACCGGCTTTTAACATCAGCAATGCGGCATTTATTCTCAGGAATTCATTCCATAATTTCCCGCCGGGGAGCATTCACATTATCGGGGTAAACACTGAAGGAGGCAAGGACATACCCTTTCTCCTGGTGGAATACAAAAAGCATTTCTTCATAGGGACGGATAACGGGATATTCGGACTGCTGTTCAGCGAGGAGACAGACAGGATTATTTCACTGAATTCACCCAAAGACCTGAAAAGCTTCACCAGTTTCAGTGTTTTTGCAGATACTGCCTGTAAACTGGCCGGCGGAGAAAAGCCTGAATCCCTGGGCAAGCCGGTAAAGGAGTTCCGGCAGCGGATACCCATCCGGGCTGCCATCGATAAAAATGTGCTCACCGGATCTGTAATCTATATTGATTCATTCCGAAATGCCATTACCAATATCTCGGAGGACTTGTTCGAGCGCATCGGGAAAGGCCAGGATTTCGAGATCTATGTACAGAGCAACCATTACGTGATAAAAAAGATCAACCGGTATTACAACGAAACCCCGGCAGGCGAGATCCTTGCGATTTTTAACAGCGTGGGACTCCTGGAAATTGCCATGAATAGTGGCAATGTGGCCGATCTGCTTGGATTGGCTATCAATTCGGGTATACGGGTGAAATTTTCCGAGAAACAGGAGGAGGGCAAACAGGCTGCTGCAAAAAGCAGGACCCGGTAGTAAATAAGGAAACCAAAACAATTAACGGCGGATGATTATGAACAGCTTGGAGGAAAAATTAAAGGTGTTCCGGGAATTACTGGAGATCATGGACCGGCTGAGGAAGGAATGTCCCTGGGACAAAACACAGACCAACGAATCATTGCGTAACCTGACCATAGAGGAAACCTATGAGCTGGCTGATGCAATCCTGGAAAAGGACCAGAACGAGATCATGAAGGAACTGGGCGATCTTCTCCTGCACATCGTCTTTTACGCGAAGATCGGGTCCGAAACCGAAGATTTTGACATTGCAGACGTCACCCGCAACCTGAACGAGAAACTGATCTACCGCCATCCCCATATATTTGGTGACACCAATGTGAATAGTGCGGAAGATGTGAAAAGAAACTGGGAAGAACTGAAGATGCGTGAAGGGAAATCCGTCCTCCAGGGTGTTCCCCGATCCCTCCCGGCCATGATCAAGGCCAACCGGATCCAGGAGAAAGTCAAGGCCGTGGGATTCGACTGGGATGAACGGGAGCAGGTATGGGACAAGGTCCGTGAGGAACTGAGTGAACTGGAAGAAGAGGTCAAAAAAGAAGACAGGGACAGGATGGAATCGGAATTCGGAGACCTCCTGTTTTCAGTGATCAATGCCGCCCGCCTTTACGGGATCGATCCGGAGACCGCCCTTGAAAAAACCAACCTTAAATTCATCAGGCGATTCAATTACCTCGAACAGAACACTCTGAAAAAAGGCCGCAAACTCAGGGACATGAACCTCGACGAAATGAACGGGATCTGGGAGCAGGCCAAGGACTACGATTGATACCTTACTGGGTGTCTCGCATTCTCTGCAAATTGAAACTCTAACTTGCAATTTGCATGTATTTGTTATATCTTTGTGATTATTAGGATATAGCATGGTATACATACATAGGAATTTAGAGCAAAAAATTAAGCGGTCCTTAAATCATTATCCGGCTGTTGCCATCCTGGGACCCCGGCAATGTGGAAAATCCACCCTTGCTGATGAGGCCATCTCCAAAGTGAAAAATAAAATCAAGCTGGACCTGGAAAAACAGAGCGACCTCATTCAACTTGAAGAAATTGAACTATTTCTGGATTTGTACAAAAACAGGCTTATATGCCTGGATGAAATACAAAGAAAACCTGACCTGTTTACTTCATTGAGATCATTTATTGATGAGCAAAAGCGAAACGGTCTCTTTCTCATTTTGGGATCAGCTTCTCAGGATCTTATAAAACAGAGTTCAGAAACATTGGCAGGCAGAATACTCTACCTGGAATTGACACCATTTCTACTTTCAGAATTAGCGCCCCCGGGTGTAGTCCAGGATTTCGATATAAGGGAACATTGGCATCGGGGAGGATTTCCGAGAGCATATCTTGCCGGGAACGATGAACTGGCATTTGAGTGGCTGAATAATTTTATCCGGACCTTCCTGGAAAGAGATATTCCCCAGCTCGGTTTTAATCTCTCATCTGAATCGATGCATCGCTTCTGGAGAATGATTTCGCATGTACACGGTCAAATCCTAAATAAATCACGATTAGGCGAATCCCTGGGAGTTTCCCACACGACCCTGGGCAATTATGTTGATCTGTTGGTACATACCTTTATGATCCGTTTGCTGGAACCATATGAAGCAAATGTTAAAAAGCGACTGGTAAAATCTCCAAAAATCTATTTCCGGGATACCGGCATTCTTCACTCGTTATTATCTATCGAAAGTTTTGAAGACCTGTTCGCACATCCAGTACTGGGTGCTTCCTGGGAAGGTTATATAATTGAAAATATCATTTCGGAGATGCCCGGTTGGGATCCAATGTTCTACAGGACTTCTACCGGCTCGGAAATAGATCTGATTATGAAAAAAGGTGAACGCATCCTTGCATTTGAATGCAAAGTCTCCACATCTCCCGGATTAACCAGGGAATTCTGGAAAGCACTCGAGGATGTCAAGCCCGATAAATGTTTTATAATTGCTCCAGTAAAAATTCCCTACTTCATGAAAGATAATATCAGAGTATGCAGTCCCGGGTATTTTATTACAAATAAGAATGAATTAATTGATAATTAATAATTCAGACGCATTGCCATACAACACGGGTCAAAAGGGAAAGAATGGCGGGGCATACCCTGAGAAAACCTGTTATTGATACAGAGCCTTCAGCCAGGTTTTCGCCATTTGCTGGCAACCCGCCATAGAGGGATGTACCCCATCGCCGGTCCAGTATGTTGCAGGGGCGGTCTCGGTAGCCAGATCAAACGCCTTCTGAAAAGGCACCCATATAGCATCAAATTCATTGGCCAGTCTGGCGGCAATCTCCTGGTATTGACGAAAAGGCTCCAGCCAGGACTCATCAACAGCCGTTGTGCCGGCCAACACAAATGGTTCGCAAATAATCAGTTTTATACCTGGTAAGTCCGTCTTTGTCCGCGCTAATAATTCTCTGTAATCTTTTTCATAAACTTCATGTGTATCATCGTATCTTCCTGCGCGCAGATGCCAATAATCATTCACCCCTATCAGAATGCTTAAAACATCCGGTTTGAGGTCGATGCAATCCTTTTGCCAGCGTTCCGCTAATTGATATACTTTATTGCCGCTGATCCCACGGTTATAAATAGTGAGGTTTTTATCTGCCATATTCCCTAACATTCTGGATGCGATAATGAACGCATACCCTGATCCGAATGACCGGGAATGATTCGGCAACTCATTTTTTTTATCCCTGCCTGCATCGGTAATGGAGTCTCCCTGGAACAGGACGACATCATCCTGTGAAAAATAATTAGTTAAAGATGTTTTTGTCTTTTCTGTATCAGCACACGAGGTAAGCAAAGCCGGTATACCGGTGATTGCTGCCGTACCGATGCCGGCATTCCTGAAAAATGTCCTGCGTGACAGGTTTGCTTCTGATTTAAGTCTTAATTTTTTCATGTTGCATTAAAATATGTTAGTGATTATTTCATGGTGCTCTTATTAAAATTCAGTAAAGAATGACCTGATATCGAGGGTGTCTCCCATCTCTTTTCCAAGTCCCTCGAGTTTATCAAACAGATCTTTGATAAGTTGCTCGTTGCCAGGATCCCCGGAGATGTCATGCATTTCGAG
>JAUVKJ010000280.1 GCA_030592145.1 Bacteroides sp. | reverse complement strand
TTATTGCTACGAACTGGCCCGGGAATTCAACCAGTTCTATCATGATTATTCCATCATGAACGCGGAAACAGAAAAGCTGAAAAAATTCAGGTTGCTGCTGTCAGAAATTGTGGCCAGGACCATTGCTTCCGGAATGGAACTGCTGGGCATCGAAGTGCCCGAAAGAATGTAATTTAAACAAGAGTATTCAGATATGTTTGAAAATTTATCAGACCGGCTGGAGCGATCTTTCAAACTGCTTAAAGGGCAGGGGAGGATCTCGGAGATCAATGTGGCGGAAACCCTGAAGGAAGTCAGGCGTGCCCTGCTGGATGCTGACGTACATTTCAGGATCGCAAAGAGTTTTACGGATACCGTCAAGGAAAAAGCCCTCGGCCAGAAGATACTGGCCTCCGTAAGACCGAATGAGATGATGGTTAAGATCGTCCACGATGAACTTGTCACACTGATGGGCGGGGAGATGGAGGACATTAACCTGAAGGGCAATCCCACGGTGATCCTTATCGCCGGACTCCAGGGGTCGGGTAAGACCACCTTTTCCGCTAAGATTGCCAATCACCTTAAGGAAAAAAAGGGGAAAAATCCCCTTTTAATTGCAGGTGACGTTTACAGGCCTGCTGCTATCGACCAGTTGAAAGTACTGGGGGAACAGATCAATGTACCTGTCTATACGGAGGAAGGAAACCAGAACCCCGTAAAAATTGCAAAGGCGGGTGTAAAGCATGCCAGAAACATGGGGTATAATGTGGTTATCGTGGACACGGCCGGCCGCCTGGCCATCGATGAGCAGATGATGAACGAGATCGAGTCCGTCAAAAAAACCATCGATCCCCATGAGATCCTGTTCGTGGTCGATTCCATGACCGGTCAGGATGCCGTGAATACTGCCAGGGAATTTAATGAACGGCTTGACTTTAACGGGGTGGTCCTGACCAAGCTGGACGGCGATACCCGCGGGGGAGCGGCCCTTTCGATCCGCTCGGTTGTAGATAAGCCGATAAAATTTGTAAGCGCAGGTGAAAAGCTCGATTCCCTGGATGTATTTCACCCCGAGCGAATGGCGGACAGGATCCTGGGCATGGGGGATATCGTATCCCTGGTAGAGAAGGCAGAGGAGCAATTTGACCAGGAAGAGGCAAGGAAACTCCATAAGAGGATCGCTAAAAACCAGTTCAATTTTGATGACTTCCTTTCCCAGATCCAGCAGATCAAGAAAATGGGAAACCTCAAGGATCTTGCCGGGATGATCCCGGGGGCGGGAAAAACCCTGAAAAATCTGGATATGGACGACGATGCTTTCAAGAGCGTCGAAGCCATCATTCATTCCATGACCCCCGACGAACGTTCCAATCCTTCCCTCCTTAACGGAAACCGGAGAAAGCGGATTGCCATCGGAAGCGGCACCAGTATTCAGGATGTGAACCGCCTTGTCAAGCAATTTGACCAAACCCGGAAGATGATGAAGCATATGTCAGGGGGCAAGAAACTGTCGCAGATGATGGGCAGCATGTCGCCGAAATAACCACTAATTAATAAAAACATGATACTAATCGACGGTAAGGAAACAGCCGGCAAGATCAAGCTCGAAATTGCAGAAGAGGTAAAAAAAATCATTGCAACAGGCGGAAAAAGGCCACACCTGGCAACCGTCCTGGTCGGATCGGATGCTGCCAGCGAGACCTATGTGAACTACAAGGTTAAAGATTGCGAACAAGTTGGATTTGCATCAAGCATGCTACGTTTCGATGAGAGTATCCCGGAGCAGGAACTTCTGGATAAGGTGTCGGAATTGAACCTGGATCAGGATATTGACGGATTCATTGTCCAGCTCCCCTTACCTGCCCACATTTCCGAGACCAAGGTCATCGAAGCCATTGATCCGGCCAAAGACGTGGACGGCTTCCACCCCGTGAATACCGGCCGCCTCCTGATCGGCATGCCTTGTTTTGAGTCCGCCACCCCGGCGGGGATCATTGAGCTAATCAAACGGTACAACATTGAAACAAGCGGCAAGCACTGTGTTATCATCGGGCGGAGCAACATCGTCGGAAAACCTATTGCAGCCCTCCTGGCGCAAAAAAGAGACCCGGGCAATTGTACCGTTACGGTATGCCACAGCCGCACCAGAAACATCAAGGAACTTACCCTGCAGGCAGATATTATTATTGCTGCCATGGGACAACCCGGATTCCTGACCGCTGATATGGTCCGCGAAGGAGTGGTCGTTATTGACGTAGGTACCACAAGGGTTAAATCTGACCAGACAAAATCAGGATTTAAATTAAAGGGAGATGTTGATTTTGAAGGCGTTGCACCCAAATGCAGTTACATCACCCCGATGCCGGGCGGTGTGGGCCCAATGACCCGGGTATCCCTCCTGTTAAACACCCTTAAAGCGGCTAAAAAGGAGATTTATTCATAACCCACAGCGGCAGACAGGCCACAATAGCATGATCTGGGTTTGAACGAGCTACAAGCCCTATAAAACCTGCTATTCCGGCAATATACATTATCGGTTGTTGTTTTGGTTCTTTTCAATATTACTTTTTTTCTCTTCAGTAATTCTTTGAACCTCTTGTAACAGCAGAGGGAAAGCTGGTCCGGTCATTCCGTGACCATAACCATCTAGCTCGAATATTTTAGTTTCTGTATGACCAACTACCTTCATCATCCTCATCAGGTAGGCATTCTCTTCATAACGACCCAACATCTCTAATTCTCTGTCCCCGGTAATTAATAGCAAGGGCGGTGCATCCGCACGAACATGAAAGAGAGGTGCTAAGTCATCAACTATTGGCTGGGTACCTTCTATTCCTCTTTCTTTTCGTATAGTAAAATGTGTAATGGTATGACCACTGAATGGAATGAGACCTGCAATTCTATTTGCATCGATATAGTGGTCGTCTAACCATCTTTTATCAAGACCAATCATGCTTGTCAAATACCCGCCTGCAGAATGACCTGAAATAAAAATTAAGGAAGAATCTCCCCCAAAGATATTTATATTATTAAAAACCCACGCAACTGCTGCTGCTCCATCTTCAATGTATTTAGGGGATTTTACTTTTGGATATAAACGATAATTGATACTTACAACACAAATTCCTTTCTCCTTCAGTGCTTCTGGAATTTCTTTATTTCCTCCTGTTAATCCGCCTCCGTGAAACCACACAATGGTGCTAAAATCTTTAATATTTTTTGGATAAAAGATATCCAAAACACAACGTTCGTTTATGTATTCATCTGACTGATTAATGGAGT
>JAUVKJ010000325.1 GCA_030592145.1 Bacteroides sp. | reverse complement strand
CTTTCATCATTTGAGGTACCCATGGTAAAAGTCTCGGCTCCGTATATTCGCGGATTGGTCCACCCGTTCGTATGAATGGAGATGAAAAGGTCCGCATGGTTCCGGTTGGCTATGTCAGCCCTTTCATGAAGTTCGATAAATACATCTTTTTTACGGGTATAGATGACTTTAACATCGGGTATGTTCTCCTCGATGTACTTTCCAAGCTGCAATGTGATCGCCAGAACGATGTCCTTCTCTTTTGACCTTGAACCGATTGCACCCGGATCATGTCCCCCGTGTCCCGCATCCAGCACCACAACATCCAGTTTATCCCGGGGTTCATCCGTTGCCCGGACGAAAAAGAGGAAAAATAAGCTGAATACGGAAATAAGAATCGGACGTAAATACCGTTTATTCAACAGTGTTTTCAGGCTTTCTATTCCCATCAAATCTCGATTAATTTGATTAGTTTTAGGAGTTCTGTTAAAACGCGATCTGTACAAAATTAGCATATATAAGTTGTATACAAAACGACTGTATTTTCTTTTATTCTTCCTGGTATTCTCAGTTGCCGGCTTTCAGGCAGTGGCACAAACTACGCCCATGAAAACGGATTCTGCCCGGATTATCCCGGATACCTCCGGCTTGCAGGGAACTGTACCGGTACCGTTTATCATCATTGATTCCGTGCCTGGGCGTCTTGCCTCCACCCCGGACACCCTGCACGACTCCGGGGTAGTACAGGCCGTTGATGAACCTGTCGAATATTCAGCCACCGATTCAATCGTCTACTCCCTGAAAGAGCAAAAAGTATACCTTTATGGTTCAGGAGTCATTAAGTACAAGTCCATTACCCTCCAGGCAGATTATATTGAATTCAACATGGGCACCGAGGCGGTATTCGCCACCGGCACCATTGACAGCCTTGGGAAGGAGATTGGCAAACCGGAGTTTATAGAGGGTTCGGAAAATTTCCAGGCAAAAAATATCCACCACAATTTCAGGACAGATATGTCGATTATAACCGAGATTTTCACCGAGCAGGAGGGGGGCTACCTGCACAGCGCCAGGACCAAGCGCCATCCGAACGGCCACATTCACATGAAGAATGGGAAGTATACCACCTGTGATGCACTCCATCCGCATTTTTATATTGCATTAACAAAGGCAAAATCCATCCCCAATGACAAAATCATATCCGGTCCCGCCTACATTGTGATTGAGGATGTGCCCTTGCCGATCGGCATCCCGTTCGGATTCTTTCCTTCCAACCAGATCAACCAGTCAGGATTCCTGCTTCCTACATACGGTGAAGAGGAGCGAAGAGGATTTTATTTACGGAACGGGGGATTCTATTTTGCCCTCAGCCAGTATTTCGACCTGGCGGTGACCGGGGATATTTTCACCAACGGAACCTGGGGGGTGAAGACACAGTCCAGATACAAGAAGAATTATAAATTCGGCGGAAATTTCGGAATCAATTATTACGAAAACGTAAGTGGTGATAAAGGACTGGAGAACTACCGGAAAAGCAAGGATTTTGCCATACGCTGGTCGCATAACCAGGATAGCAGGGCAAATCCAAACCAGTCTTTCCGGGCCAGTGTTGATTTTAGTACCAGTTCCTTCGATCAGAACCACGGGAGGAACATCAATAATGTCCTGCGCAGCACCAAGCGTTCCAGTGTGTCCTTTTCCCGGGTATGGCCGAACTCTCCTTTCAACCTTTCAGCCAGCGTTGATGCCACCCAGAACAGCCTGACCCGTTCGGTTGACATGAACCTCCCTTCCATGAATTTCAACATGAACCGGATCTATCCCCTGAGACGAAGAAATGCAAGCGGGAGTGCAAGATGGTATGAGAAACTCCAGGTCAGTTATTCTTCCACCATGGTCAACAAGCTGTCTGCCCAGGAGGATTCCTTGTTCCAGACAACAACCTTTTCCGATTTTAATAATGGCTACCGGCACTCCATACCGATCAGCCTGCCTGTAAATTTCCTGAATCATTTTACTTTCTCTCCGAATATCAGATACTCCGGGGTTGTGTTCACAAAATCAATTCATCCGCACTACTATGAAGGATTTGAGAATCCAAGCGGAAGCATGTCCGATACCCTGATCATTGATACCATTCCCGGTTTCAATTACGCTCATGCCGTTGTGCCCAGCGTAGGGTTAAGCCTGACCCCGAAGATTTTCGGGATGTACCGGTTCCGGGAAAAGTCACGCATCGAGGTCATACGGCATGTACTGTCGCCCAGCGCCAGCTTCAGCTTTACTCCCGATATGAAGGGCATCGTTCCGGATTATTACCAGGAGGTGGTTGTGGACTCCCTGGGGAATACCAAGATATTTCCCAGGTATGATGAATCCATATACCGGACCCCCGTGCCTTCCGGCAGGCAGGGAAGCATCGGACTGAACCTGAAGAACACTATCGAAATGAAATTGAAACCAAAGTCGGATACCATAGAGGAGATAACCAAGGTAAAGTTGCTTGACAACCTGAATTTCAGCAGCAATTACAATATGTTTAAGGATTCCATGAAATGGTCGACCATCAGAATGAGCGGGAACACAGCCTTCTTCAAGCGTAAGGTCAGTTTCCGGTTTGGCGGAACCTTTAATCCTTATTCCTATATTGTGGAGGAATCCGGGCGCACATACGACATTAACAAGGCATTGCTCAGGACCCATAACAAACTGTTCCGGATAACAAATCTTGATTTTTCCGTAGGTATGAGGTTCGGTTCAAAACAGGGGAAGAAAAGCGGGGAAGACGGCCAGCTGGAACTGGACAACGACCCGACGGCCAGGCTGATCGATCCGACCGGATTCGACCAGGTTTCCTACGGTGCTTATGTG
>JAUVKJ010000218.1 GCA_030592145.1 Bacteroides sp. | reverse complement strand
AGTTATGGCAACAGTTCATTTGGACTTTACCTGATGGCCAACCCCGGAACAGACCTTCCCTCGAAAGCTCCGCTGATCCTTGAGGAATTTAAGAAGGACTACTGGATATTTAAACAGGGACGTGCAAAAATTCTTCAATTTGAACCTCTTTCCGATGTTTATTTCAGTTCCAAGAGGTCTCCCGGAATACAAAGGAATAGCAAAACACTCATCATGGTTTTCTCTGTCATTGTCATTTTGATCCTGGTCCTTGCCATCATCAATTATATAAACCTTACCATATCCCAGGCAGGATTCAGGGGGAAGGAGGCTGCTATACGGAAAATCCTGGGAAGCAGCAGAAAGCGGCTGGTAAGGCAATTCATTTCGGAGTCGGTCGCCATGTGTGTGATTTCTTTTGGCATTGCCCTGGTATTGAGCCTGACAGCAGAACCCGTCTTTGACAAGCTGCTGGGTACGAAACTGGACCTGGAACAGGAATTGAGCTTATCATTCTTTCTTGTCTCATTTGCATTCCTGTTACTTGTCGGCTGCATATCCGGATTGTTACCCTCGCTTGTGATCTCCCGGTTTAATCCGGTTGAAGTTGTGAAAGGTTCGTTGCGCAGAAAAACCAAAAGTCATTATTCGAAGGCTCTGATATCATTTCAATATGTGATATCCATCAGCCTGTTGATCTGTACCTGGATGATTGCCCGGCAAACAAGTTTCCTTCTAAATCATGACCCTGGGTTTATCAAGGAAAATCTGATTAAAGCAGTGAACGAAATCCCCAACAATCGGAGGGATGCTTTACGAGATAACCTTGAAGGGATAGCCGGTGTGGAAAGGGTTGCATTTGTCGCCGGGAGCCCGGTTGACGGAGGGAATAACCAGTCCTGGGAACATGAAGGAAAACCTGTAAGCTTCCAGGAATTTATAGTGGATTCGGCCTTCTTTCAAATGATGGAATTCGAGATCACTCCTACCGGGGCTGCCTACGACAGAAGGGGAATGTACCTGAATGAAACGGCAGTGAAAGAACTTGAACTGGATACGCTTCCCACTAGTTTCAGGCGTTACCAGGAAGAAATCCCCGTATTGGGAGTCATCAGGGATTTTCATTACAGGAACCTGTATGAACCCATTGGCCCGGTCATGATCGGGCAGATGAGCCCTGATAGATTTGCATGGTCCATTTTTATCAAAACGGCCGGTCATAATACCCTTCATACAGTGAAAATGATTGAGGAGGCTTACAAGGAATTCACGGGAGGAATCCCCATGCAGTTCGAGTTTGTGGATGATACCATTAAAGACTGGTACAAAAAGGAGAAAAACACAGCAAAGATCGTGGGTTATTTTGCCATTCTAACCATCGTAATCGCCATTATGGGGATCTTTGCCATGTCCAGTTATTTCATTCAACAGCGAATGAAAGACATTGGGATCAGGAAGGTTAACGGGGCACAATCACTCGAAATCATGCGCATGTTAAGCACAGATTTTCTCAAATGGGTCTTCCTGGCTTTCTTGCTTGCAAGTCCCCTGTCATGGTTTGCCATCAACAAATGGCTGCAAGGATTTGCATATAAGGCTGATTTCCCCTGGTGGATATTCCTGTTTGCCGGACTTGCCGTTACTTTCATCGCATTACTGTCAGTTGGAGGGCAAAGCTGGCATGCCGCCAGCCGGAATCCTGTTGACTCGCTCCGGTATGAATAACCATCGGGGCAAATCCTGCCGATGGCAAATATCAGATTGCTCTGCGTTCGAGTAGTCCTGTTTGAGAACCCCGATAAATCGGGGGATGAGTTGTAACACACATCGAACAGAAGTATACTGATATTTGCTAACCCTTATGTTATGTATCATAGTTACTCTCCCCGGAAACTCCTATTTTCGTCGACATAAAAACTGAATAGATTCGTATGGATAGGATTCTCATTATTGGTGCGGCCGGACAAATAGGTTCGGAGCTGACCATGGAACTGCGAAAGATATACGGTAGCGATCATGTTTTCGCTACAGATATAAAAGAGGCCAGTCGTGACATCATGGAAAGCGGGCCGTTTCAATTGCTGGATGTAATGGATGACAAACGCCTGATACATTTTGTGATCCGGCATAAGATCACCCAGATCTACCACCTGGCCGCAGTACTTTCGGGGAATGCCGAGAAACTTCCCCTGCAGGCCTGGCATATCAATATGAACGGGTTGATGAACATACTTGAAATAGCCAAAATGGTAGACGAGATAAAGAAAGTATTCTGGCCAAGTTCCATTGCTGTTTTTGGTCCTACTACTCCCCGCATGAACACCCCTCAGCTGACCATTATGGAGCCGACCACAGTTTACGGCATCAGCAAGCTGGCCGGTGAGAGGTGGTGTGAATATTACAACAGCAAGTATGATATTGATGTCAGGAGCATCCGGTATCCGGGACTGATCAGCTATGAAACCGAAGCCGGCGGCGGGACCACTGATTATGCCGTAGAGATCTATTATTCAGCCGTGAAAAACGGGTCCTATGATTGCTTTCTTGCTGATATTACTGCTCTTCCGCTGCTGTTTATGCCCGATGCGATAAAGGCCACTATTGACCTGATGGAAGCGGATACTGACCGCCTCACAGTGCACAGTGCATACAATCTTGGTGGAATGAGCATTACGCCTTCCGAAATCCATGCTGAGATACTGAAGCATATTCCAAAATTCAAGATCAGCTATACACCGGATTTCAGACAGACGATCGCGGAAACATGGCCTCAGAGTATTGACGACAGTATCTCTTACCGGGATTGGGGATGCGCTTACAGGTACGACCTGACAAGCATGACCGAGATCATGCTCGAAGAGATCAGTAAAAAATTGAATCTTGGAACGTTAAGATAAAACCAATCGAATCTTCCTGCGATCGGGTGTTTCGCGGGAGGCAATAAAAAACCTGAAATAATTTTACTATGTACGGAGAAATAAAAAGCCATTTACAAAAAGAACTGGAATCTATAAAGGAAGCCGGATTGTATAAAAATGAACGGATCATTACTTCGGCCCAGGGAGCTGAAATATCTGTTTCAACGGGTGAAAAAGTGTTGAATTTCTGTGCCAATAATTACCTGGGGCTATCCAACCATCCCACCCTGGTCAAGGCTGCCAAGGATGCAATGGACAGCCATGGTTACGGGATGTCTTCGGTACGTTTCATTTGCGGAACACAGGATCTTCACAATGAACTTGAACAACAGATTGCAGACTTCTTTGGAACCGAAGACACCATCCTTTATGCTGCCTGTTTTGATGCCAACGGTGGTGTATTTGAACCCATCCTGACGGCTGAGGATGCTATCCTGTCGGATTCCCTGAATCATGCCTCCATCATCGACGGGGTCAGGTTGTGCAAGGCTCAGCGATACAGGTATAAGAATGCTGATATGGAAGATCTGGAGAAACAACTACAGGAAGCCCGGTCACAGAGATTCCGCATTATTGTGACAGACGGTGTTTTTTCGATGGACGGCAATGTGGCTCCTATGGACAGGATCGTTGCGCTTGCAGAAAAGTATGATGCACTGGTGATGGTTGATGAATGCCATTCAGCGGGAGTTGTCGGGAAAACAGGCCGGGGAGTGACCGAATTGTTTAATATCCGCGGTCAGGTAGACATCATCACAGGCACACTCGGGAAGGCTTTTGGTGGGGCCATTGGAGGATTTACGACCGGGCGTGCCGAGATCATCGACATGCTCAGACAGCGTTCGCGTCCTTATCTTTTCTCGAATTCCCTTCCCCCTTCCATTGTAAATGCGGGCATTGCTATGTTCAGGATGGTGGGAGAGACCAATGAACTTCAGGACAAATTGCACCACAATACAGAATACTTCTATAAGAAGATGAGTGCGGCAGGGTTTAACCTTAAACCAACGAAATCAGCCATTGTTCCGATTATGTTAT
>JAUVKJ010000344.1 GCA_030592145.1 Bacteroides sp. | reverse complement strand
TCACTATGTAGGAGGGGATCCTTACCTTGTCAGGGATGAATCTTTTAATGATTGAAACCACGATGTTTGACATCACTAACACAAAGGTCGTGGCCAGTCTCATTCCGAGGCCGTTGAAGGCAGAGGTGGTCACGCCCAGGGTGGGACAAAGGCCCAGGAGGAGAACGAAAACGGCGTTTTCCTTAAAGAATCCCTTGTTGAAATTTTTCCACTGGTCCATAGTTCATCGAGTTTCTATTCTGCATTATGTTCTTTCGTACTATCGCTGATGGTATCGATTTCCAGCTCATTTGTAAGGTGTTGCAATCCGTCATAGGCCCGCTGTACCGCATCGCAGAATGCCCTGGAGGTGATGGTGGCAGCCGTTATTGCATCTACTTCTCCGTCATCCTGCTTTACCCTGAGCGTAAAATTCCGCGGATCTTTGCCACCGAACTGGCTGCTCCAGGATAAACCGGTATTCTTGTCAAATGATTTGGACTTTACTATTTTGTCACCGAGTCCTGGTGTTTCCGCATGTTCCAGCACAGAAATATCGTAGATGGTTCCATCCGGAAGGAAACCGACCATGATCCTCACCAGGCCGCTGAACCCTGAATAGGTGAAACTTTCAACCGCAATGCCTGTAAGCTCATTTCCCATTCGGGCCCGGTAGAAATAAAGGGTGTCTTTGCCGATCCCCAGCTTTTTTATTTCAGAGCCGGGATCATTGTCAAAGTCAGGCATCACTTCAGCGATGGCGTTCATCTTTTTCAGCCGTTTAGCCTCCTCGATCGGGCCCCTGGTTACTTCATAGATAAGTGCCAGGGCAGCGGAAGCAACGAGTGTCACCAGGAACAGGGTAAACACCATATTGGTAAATGTCGATTCTTTCTTAGCCATCTTCTGATATTTCTCCGAATCGCCGAGGTTTTACATATTTGTTTATCAGGGGCGTGAATGCATTCATGATTAAAATTGCAAATTGAACGCCTTCGGGATAGGTGCCGAATTCGCGGATGATAACGGTTATGATCCCGATCATGATCCCGTAGATCCACATCCCCTTAACATTCATGGGCGAGGTTACGTAGTCGGTAGCCATGAAAATCGCCCCCAGCATCAGTCCCCCGCTCAAAAGATGGAACAGGGGATCAGGGTTCTGTTCCGGATTTACCAGCCACAGAATACCGGTAAAAACGGTAACGGTAAGCAGGATGCTTGCCGGGATATGCCAGGTTATGATCCTGCGTATCAGCATATAGGCCAGTCCGAGCAAGAGGGCCACCGCGGCGATCTCCCCGGCTGATCCGCCCATTTTTCCGAGGAACATGTCGGCATAGATTGGTATACTCCCGAGGATGTCATTGGCCCTGTCCCCGTTTTTCAATCCCTCTTTCATGATGGCCAGGGGGGTGGCACCCGTTGTGGCATCAAGGTAGGTTAACCGGTTCACAAGGGGTTCCGGCCAGCTGGTCAGCGGCACGGGGAAGGAAACGAAAAGAAAGACCCTTCCCACAAGGGCAGGATTAAAAGGATTATTCCCGAGTCCCCCGAAAGACATCTTACCCACCCCGATGGCAACCAGGCTGCCCAGGATGACCAGCCAGAGGGGCAGGTTGGCAGGCAGGCAGAATGCGAGCAGCATTCCTGTGATAAGAGCGGATCCGTCAGACAGTGAAGGCTTTTCTTTTATCAGGTACTTCTGGATCAGGAATTCAAAAAGCACGCAGGAAGCCATTGCCGTTGCGGTAATTATCAGGGCACCGATTCCAAATACCCAGACCGAGACCAGGAAGGCGGGGAGTAATGCAATGAGTACCCCGTACATCAGCCTGGGAACCGATTTCCCGGAATAGTCATGTGGCGATGGTGATACTGTTAGTAAGCCCATAAACTATTTTTTTCTGGCCCGGCGGAGCTTGCTGATCTCCACCTTGCCAAGCCTTATATAATCCAGTAATGGCCTGTTTGCCGGACAAACATAACTGCATGATCCGCATTCGATACAGTCTATTGCTTTTTCATCTTCCATTCGCTCAAACATTTCCCTTTCACCCATTGACATAAGGAGGTAAGGTTCGAGTCCCATGGGACAGACTGTAACACACTTTGTACAGCGGATGCAATTCTGTGTTTTCTTTCTTTTCGATTCTTCCTCCGGCAGCAGGAGTACGCTACTGGTTCCTTTTATCACAGGAACTTCAAGGCTGTTCAGCGCTTTCCCCATCATGGGTCCGCCGGAAATGACCTTCCCGGTATTTTCAGGGAGTCCGCCGGCCGCTTCAATCAGTGCAGAAACAGGAGTGCCGATACGTACCATGAAATTGCCCGGATCGGACAGGTCTTTACCGGTAGCCGTAACCAATCTTTCAATCAAGGGCTTGTTTTTCTGTACAGCCTCGTAAGCGGCGAAGATGGTTCCCACGTTAAATACCACCGCACCCACATCGATGGGGAGTCCGCCGGAAGGAACCTCCCGGTCGATCAGCGCTTTGACCAGCTGTTTCTCTCCGCCCTGGGGGTATTTGACCTTAAGTGCCTGAACATCAATCCTTTTATAATTCCGTGTTCTTTCCCGGAGATGGATTA
>JAUVKJ010000228.1 GCA_030592145.1 Bacteroides sp. | reverse complement strand
GCTGGCTATCTGTTAAAAAAAGCCTTGTATGGTTTCCTGGTTGCCTGGGGAGTAATCAGCGTAGTCTTTATATTGTTTAATGTGCTGCCCGGCGACCCGGCCAGAATGATGGCCGGACAGAGGGCGGATGAGTCCACTCTGGAAAGGATACGGGAGGATCTCGGACTTGACAGGCCTAAATATGTGCAGTACCTTGCCTACCTTAATGATCTTTTGCCGCTTTCTATCCATGATCCGGAGAATAATGACAGTTTCGTTTACCTTGACGGGGATAAATACGGCAGGGCAAGGGTCCTTTTCCGGATTTCCGGGCATCGTGCCCTGGTGCTGAAAGCTCCTTACCTGGGCAGGTCCTTTCAAAGCCGTGAAAAGGTTGGCAGGATATTGTTCCAGGCTCTTCCAAATACATTCATACTGGCTTTCTGTTCCATGTTTTTTGCCTTCATTGTGGGAACGGCCGCCGGTATTTTCGCCGCCCTGCGGAAAGACGGCATTTATGACCGGGCCATCCTGGTGATCTCATCACTGGGGATGTCGCTGCCATCCTTTTTTGCAGCCATTCTGACCGGATGGCTTTTTGCATACAAACTCCAGGATATCACCGGATTGAACCTGACCGGGAACCTGTTCGAGGTGGATGAATTCGGAAGAGGTACGCATCTCAGCCTGAAAAATCTGGTTCTGCCTGCCCTTACTCTTGGCATCAGGCCCCTCTCCGTCGTTGTTCAGCTTTCAAGGAATTCCATGCTGGATGTCCTTTCACAGGACTACATACGGACGGCCCGGGCCAAAGGCCTGTCCTTCTACAGGATCATCCGGAGGCATGCCCTGAAAAATTCGATGAATCCTCTGGTCACAGCAGTCAGTGGCTGGTTTGCTTCCCTGATGGCAGGGGTTATTTTTGTGGAGTACATTTTTGGATGGAAGGGACTGGGTTTTATTATTGTCAATGCATTAAATAATTATGATTTTCCGCTTGTGCTTGGCTCAGTTATCCTGATCTCTCTTATTTTTGTACTTATAAATATCCTGGTTGATCTTGTCTATGCATTTCTCGATCCCAGAATACAATTTGCCTGAAAGAACTATTTCGTAACCAATTAATAATAGAAAAATGAGAAAACTAATTGTAGCAGGAAACTGGAAGATGAACATGACCCTGCAGGAAGGAATTGAACTGGCAAAGGCGGTAAATGATTTTTTTGATAAGAATCCTACGGATGTAGAGGTGATTATTGCTCCTCCCTTTATTCACCTTCCCGATGTTGCCAGGTCCCTGACCGGTGTGCAGCTCAGTGCACAGAATTGTGCCTCTGAACCGAAAGGCGCCTATACCGGTGAGGTCTCTGCCGGGATGATCCGGTCGTGCGGTGCCCGGTACGTAATCCTGGGCCATTCCGAAAGAAGAACCTATTTTAAGGAAGATGATAATTTGCTCCATAAAAAGATCATTCTGGCCCTCGGGCAGGAGCTGAAGCCTATTTTCTGCTGTGGAGAAGTACTGGCTGAACGGGAAGCCGGCAATCATTTCAACCTTGTCAGGGAGCAGGTGGAAACCGCTTTGTTCGCACTCGGGGCGGAAGAACTCAGCCAGATCGTGATTGCCTATGAGCCCATCTGGGCCATTGGAACCGGAGTAACTGCCACACCGGCACAGGCCCAGGAGATGCATGCCTTTATTCGGGACCTGATCAGATCGCAATTTGGCGATCCGGTAGCGGATGACCTGACAATCCTTTACGGTGGAAGCTGCAAGCCCTCCAATGCCAGGGAATTGTTTTCCAATACTGATGTGGATGGAGGATTGATCGGCGGGGCATCTCTCGATGCTGATGATTTCATTGCCATCGTTCTGTCGTTTTAATCATTAAATTTGCATGTTATCGCCATCATAACATTCCTGTAATGAACTACCGTATTCTGCCTGCACTGTTCCTTTTTCTGTCGTTTTCACATATATCTGCGCAGGAAGTTTTCAAGAGATTTTCCCCGGATATTGAAAAGTATCCGGCGGAGCTCGTAATTTTTATGGGAACCGGGTCTGAAGAGATTATGCCTGAATCCATTCAATCACTCGTTCAGATGTGGAATGATGGAAGCATTCCCGATACAAACAAGGCTGAACTTATCGTTATTTCCAACCAGTTGCTTGATAAATATGCAAGGCCACATCCGCATTTCACGACTTTTCTCGAGGTTATTCACATGTTCGGAAAAAATCCCCTGCAGGCTGATAACCAGCGTGAATGGATCCGGTCAATGCTTGATTTTACAGGGCCTTCCGGTACCAGATTACCTGTCATCCAGGATTATATGATGTTTGCCCGGCAACTGCTGGAATCCGGGACCATCAGCCAGACGAACTCAACCCGCTGGGTATCCTCCAATCACGGATTCAGGCTGGAGTACATAGATTCTGTTAGTCTCTATATCGAAGAGACAAACCTGACATGTTACGCGGTCAGGGACAGCATAATGATACTGCAGACCGGAGGAATTTATAATCCTATAAGCCACAACTGGACCGGAAACGGGGGCAGGATCACTTGGGAACGTTCCGGATACAACAGGGAAAGGATCTATGCCGAACTGGATAATTATACTGTTAATTTCCACCTCTCAGAATTTAAAATCGACACTGTCAGGTATTATAACAAGGATTATTTCGATTTCAGGATTCCCGGCCGTCTCGAACATAAGGCAGAACGCATTATTTCCGGTCCAAAGGCCAATTTTCCACGATTCATATCTTTTCAGTCGGATTATGCAATTGACAATATCTACGAGAATGTAGATTATTCAGGCGGCATCAGCATGCTGGGTGCAAAGATGGTCGGCTCCGGCACTTCATTCAGGAAGGCAAGCCTGAAATTCCTGCGCAGGGATACCCTCGTCATTGTGGCCCGTTCGGAAGCATTTTATTTCAATCCGGAGAAACTCACAGGCATGGATACGGAAATCTCCCTTTATATTGATGTGGACTCGATCTATCATCCCAGCACGGGGATGGAATACTTTGTAGATGAAAACCGGATCACCTTTTTCAGGACCGGGAGCTACAAGTCTGAGTCATACTACTACAATTCATACAACAAGGTCGAGATGAATTTTGCACAGCTGTCATGGAACCTTGACGATGATTTGATCCTGTTTGAAATGAAGGAAGGGGCCGCAACAGGCCTGGCCAATTTTCAATCGGATAACCTGTTCGATGGGCGAACTTATTTCCGGCTCCAGGGAATCGACGAAGAGAATATCCTGATAACCCTCAGAAGATATTCAGAAAAAGTATTTGACATAAGCTTCCGGGCCGATGATTTTACGAGGTACGCCAGGATCCGGTACAACCAGATGCAGCAGATCCTGATACGTCTTGCGGTTCTGGGTTTTATTACCTATGACCTTGACCTGGAAATGATAACCCTTCGTCAGAAATTATATGACTGGATCTATGCCAGTGTGAATTCGATTGATTATGATGTTATCGACCTGCATTCGGAAACCACTTCCCCCCAGGAGAATGCAAGCCTAGATCTGACTAATAATGATCTGCATATCAATGGTCTGGGCGTGATTCAGCTAAGTAGTGCCCAGGCCGTTTATATATTTCCGGAAAACCGGTCGATTACGATGAAAAGGAACCGGGACTTCCTTTTTAACGGAGTGATCAATGCAGGTCTTTTCACCTTTTTCGGTAAAAACTTCCTGTTCAGCTATGATAAGTTCATGATCAATCTCACCGACATTGATTCATTAAGCCTCCAGGTGAAGGGCGATGTGATGGATGCGTATG
>JAUVKJ010000266.1 GCA_030592145.1 Bacteroides sp. | reverse complement strand
GGCAAGATCGAATGCGACGGAGAAATTTACTATGCCATATCACCTGCGGTTCCCCTCTACAAAGCAATGGAAGGCCTGAAAGCGGGCGACAGCTTTGAATTCAACGGCAAACGTCAGACCATCTTGGATCTTTACTGACAGTGAATACATTCAGTTTTTCACTTCCTCAACAAGCAAAGATATCTTATCTATATTATAAGGTTTGATCAGCAGCTGGTTAAAACCTACATCCTTGAAATCTTCAAAGAACAATTGCGGGTTGTGTGCAGTAAGAGCTACTACAAAGGTTTTATTCTTTGGATAGGGCAGTTCCTCCCTGATGTATTTCGTGGTTTCCAGGCCGTTCATCACTGGCATTTCAATATCCATCAGGACCAGGTCATAATTTTCCTTCTGTATGGCTTCGATGGCTTCCCTTCCGTTTTCTACCTGGTCAAATTCAAGCCCGAGGTTCCTGAGGATTTCGGCAAGCAAAAGCCTGTTGGTAAAAATATCATCAACGATTAAAACTCTCATGGACTGTGAAGATATGAAATTTGGGTTATCATCCTAATTCACTGAGAGTTTTCACGATGTCCATACTGATGATCTCAACATGGCTGCCATCAAGGGCAATGATCTTATCGTTCTTGTATTCTGTAAGGGTCCGGATAAAACTCTCCTTGGTAGTACCAGCAAGTTCGGCAAGCTCCCTGCGGGTCAGTGGAAAATCATAATGAGTCTGACCATAGATATCCTCGGCAAAATACAAAAGCACATCCGCAATCCTGCCCGGAAGTTGCTTGTGGGTCTGAGTGATCAGGCGATTGAAGATGAATAGCCCGTCCTGGCTGATCAGGCTCATCAACTGCAGGCTGAATTTGCCGTTTGCCATCAGGACATTCCGGAATGCGTTGATATCAATAAAACAGATCTCCGAAGGCTCAACAGCTGTAGCCGAGTACTGGTGGATATGATCTCCCATCACTGAGAGCATCCCGATATAATCTCCCGGTTTTGCAATCCTCAGCAATACGCACCGCCCATTCCGCCCTTCCTTGTTGATCTTTACAAGTCCGGATATCATGAGCATGATATGGGAGGTACGGGTATCCTGACGGAAAACATTGTCTTTTTTTTGATAGCTTACCACATTGCTGTTATTTTCAAGCAGTTCAAGTTGCTCATCTGAAAGTAACTGAACATATGGCAATTTTTGCCTGCAGTAATGGTCTGTTATGGATTGCGAAGAACTCAAGATTATAAAACTAATGAAAAATAAGAAAAATAGATGATATAAATCATCCCTTAATGCCTTTATCCTGTATTGTTTTCTGATATCTTTGATTCTGTAAGACTGTCCTGAAATGAAAAAGATTTTAATTGTCGATGATTCAAATACCAACATAGTCCTGCTGGAAGCCATTCTGAACAGCAGGGGTTATCAGATCCAGACGGCATTAAATGTTGCGGAAGCCTATAATATGCTGAAAAAGGACCGTCCGGAATTGATACTGCTGGATCTGCTTATGCCCAGGATTAGCGGGTACCAGTTCCTTGATCAGCTGAAACGGAACGATGAGACCCGGGACATACCCGTAATCATTGTTTCAGCGGTTACGGATAAACTGAATATCCAGAAAACATTTGACCTGGGGGCGGTCGATTATATTGAGAAACCGGTCAACATAAAGACTCTGGTAAGTAAAGTTAAAAAGACACTGAATTAGTTTTAGTGCCCGGAAAGGTTTACATTTCAGACCAGCCAATAAAAATCCATCTAATTGTACCATTCATTTAGGAATAATAAGTATTTTTATTCTGACTTGGACTGGCTATGGAAAAACCGAATGATATAATTATAAGATTTACTGTTTACGGGTTTCTCATCGGTATTTTATTTCCTTTCGCCTCCCTCCTCATCCATGCCTTCACAGGCGATATCAGCTTCTCATTACAGGGGTTCAGACAACTTCATGCTTTATTCCCCGGACAGATCCTTTTTGACCTGATGCCTCTGTTTTCAACTCTTTCGGGCGCCCTTGCAGGATATGCAGAAGCGCGTCACCAGGTAAAGTTCAGGCAAAAATCCCTGGAAGAACAGCAAAGATCAGATAAGATACTTGCCTTCACCGGGAAACTCATCAACAACCAGCTTGATGCAGATCTGAATCTCAGGGATCCGGAGGATCCACTGGGCAAGTCCCTGATCAGCCTGCGGGATAACCTGAAACAGAACATAGGGGAACAACAGCAAAGAAAGATGGAAGATGACCAGCGAAACTGGGTTTCTGAGGGACTTGCAAAGTTTGGGGATATCCTTCGGGGTTCCTTTGAAAATATGGAGGAATTCTCCTATAATATCATCAGCTATCTGGTCAAATACCTTGATGCCAACCAGGGCGGATTCTTCCTGGTGGAACAGGAATCAGGACAGGATAAATCTTTCAGTCTGAAAGCCAGCTATGCTTATGACCGGAAGAAGTTCGCGGACAAGAGAATCGAGTGGGGCGAAGGCTTGATAGGTACCTGTGCGCTGGAGAAACAGAGCATTTATATGTGCGATCTCCCGAATGATTACCTGGAGATTACATCAGGACTGGGACTGGCCACCCCGGACCATCTGCTGATCGTTCCCCTGATCGTTCAGGAAGAAGTGCTCGGGATCATAGAACTGGCTTCTTTCAATATCTTCCGTGATTTCGAGATCGGATTTATTGAAAGCATTGCAGAAAATACGGCAATCACCCTTTCAAGCCTGCGCAGCAATATACGAACCGCTTCCCTGCTGAAGGAATCCCGGAGCCAGACAGAAGCACTGGCCCTGCAGGAAGAAAAAATGCGCCAGAGCATGGACCAGCTGAAAGAAACCCAGGAACAGGCCGCTCAGCAAGCTGAGAAATTCATCAGTTTTACAAACTCGGTAAACCATACCCTGATACGTGCAGAATATTCTACAGACGGAACACTTATCTATGCCAATACCAAATTCCTGCATAAGCTTGGTTATTCAAAAAACTCCGATGTGGAGGGCCAGCATATATCAAAGTTCGTTGACGAAAAGGACCGGGAATGGTTTGATCCGATCTGGAAAAGGCTTGCTGAAGGCGGGAAACATTATGAGGGGTATATGAAACATATTACCAAACCGGGACAGGACCTCTGGACCATGGCTACCTATACCTGTGTAAGGAAGGATGACGGTTCCGTTAAAAAGATACTGTTTATTGCCATTGACAACACGGAACAGAGAAAGAAAAGCCTTGATTACGAGGGACAGATCGAGTCAATCAACCGGCTGAATATCAAGGCCGAGTTTGCACCTGACGGTAAATTTATCGACTGTAATGAGCTCTTTCTTGATACGGTGAAATTTACAAAAACCGAGCTGGCCAAAATGTCGGTTTTTGATTTT
>JAUVKJ010000261.1 GCA_030592145.1 Bacteroides sp. | reverse complement strand
AAAATCAAAACAATGAAGGAAAACGTTTTATTTTTCATCAAATTTTTCTTGTTTATCAGCGGGTATATATAATTCCCGAACCTGCATCATGTCACCTTGCTGGATGACAATAGACGGAACAGCGGTTAACTGTAACCGTTTGGCAATATCGTCCGTCAGGTAGAATACCGGGCGTTTAAGTTGTTGGACAAAATTGAAAGCATGGCCGTCTGACAGCAGGAGCCTTGCCTGGTGATTCTTAAAATACGGAGAAGTCTTGAACCATTTCACCTGCCCTGGATCATCACCGTCGATGACCACCAGGCCACCGGGCAGAGTGATATAATCCAGGGGATTAAAGGTGTATCCCCCGGGATAGATCACCTTGCCGTCGGCATCGGTCAGATCCCTGTCAAGGGTATAGGTCATATCCACAAGGAACGTTTTGTTTACTTTTGCGCGGGGTAAATTATAAAGACCGGCAGGCTGGTAGTTTTTAATCCGGTCAAGCATCTGTTTTTTGGACAACCGGCCTTTTTTTGCAGCCTGCTGCTTCATTTCAACCAGGATGTCCGGCTCTACAACAGGATAAGTCTCTCCAATCACGCCAAGGTTTTTTATTATTGCCCGGGCAGGGGCAGCGACAAAAAGGATAAAAACGGCAATTAAACAGAATTTACAGTTCATCCTGTTTCCCCAGTCTGACCATTTCCAGTATTGCTTCATGATGGGTTTTTCCGTCCTGCACCATCTGTTCAATCATGGCTATCTCGCCGGCCTTGGAAGTGTAGATGAAATAAGCATAGTCATTGACAACCAGCCGGGCCACACCAATGCCAAACGGGGTGTCAAAAAAGATTTCAGAATAGTTGGGCGGGTTGGATTTAATGCTTTTCAGCAGCTTCATGGTAAAATCGTCATAATCAATCAGTCCTTTTTTTCTCGCATGGTCAAAATCCGATGATTCCAGGAAAATTTTAAATGCCGAGTTGCCGTTTATAACACTGCCGACCTCGCCGAATTTTTCCAGGTCAAGAAGGGATTGGGTGATAACCATGAAACTGCCGTTGTACTTCCTGGCCCGGCGATAGCCCTCGTTAATAACCGGGGCCAGCATGGCGGCTTTGTCCAGGAACTGCCATGCTTCATCAAAGATGATGAGCCGTGGCCGGGAACGATCCGAAAGATAGAGGTCCTGGGTAACAGCATTAATGATCAGCAGCGTAACAACCCGGTACAGGTCCGGCTGGACCTTCAGGTTTTCCAGCTCCAGCACCACAAATTCATCTCTGTGGATATCAAAGGTGCTTGGCCCGATAAAACATTTTCCGTGAGATCCATGGCTGGTAAATTCCCGGATGTTAAAGGCCAGCTTTCTGGCTGTTTCGATGAGTTTCGGGTTGTCCGCCATTTCATCCAGGTCAGCGCCGGGAGCATCCGGGAATTTCATCAGGAACTCATAAACCGTATCGGAATCCGCATCCTGTCCCTTTTGCCGCCAGGCCCAACGCACGGCATTACGCACAAGGTTCATTTCAGTATCGTTACATTTGGCAGTATCGGAATTTGAATAGGCCATCTGTGCAAATACAGCGGCCACGCTTTTCAACTCTTCATCGGGTTCCCGGATATAGGTGAATGGATTGAGACATATATCAGTGCCCTCCTGAAAATCCAGGAACCTTGCGCCGAACATATTTGCTATTTTTTTATACGATCCTCCGATATCGATGATCCGCACCAACGCCCTGCAGGAATAGTAGTTAAAGGCAATAAAGTTGACCAAAAATGACTTTCCGGATCCGGACGTTGCACAACAAAAGGTGTTATAATTTGTTGTGCCTGAATCAAAAAAGTCCAGTGATACGAGCTGCCCTTTTCTTCCTGTGAAAATTAGTTTCGGCTCACCTCCAGAACCGGCAAAATCCCCTTGAACCGGCAGTATCGGTGTAATCGACCCAACTGGAGCAATAAAGTCCCTTTCCATGTTTTCAATATTTTTACCTGTCGTATACATGCAAAAAGGCAAGGATGACAGAAACAGGATCTTGAGGATTATGTTGTCCTGCTGCATGACATATCCGTTATTTTCCCACAGTCTCCTTACCCGTGTGCAGGAATCCCTGGCCTGTTCCAGGTCATCGCTCCACACCCAGAAGACAGGGTATTACCTTGACAAATTTCACTCCCCGTTCCAGGCCATCGGCGGCTTCCAGGTATTCCTCCTGTTTGCGCCGCAGAGACGGGGATAAAGACCCGACAGCCTGCTGGTTCAGGAGCAGGTTGCATTTGCTGTGGATCTTCATTTCCAGGCCACGCTCAAACACGATATTGAAGGTATAGAGAAAATCAGTCTTGATCTGGTCGGCATCCGACACCACACCCCATATTCCGCCAAACAGGGAATTGGTTTGCAGGGGATCAACTTCCCTGGGAATTATCTTGGGGGTGGTGCAGCAAAAAAAATTGTCCCCAATCCGCATGTGATCCTTTTCTTCCCGAATCACGGTATCGCTGTTGATGATCTGCTTGCGTAAGGGAATGTCAGGATTATAGGCATTGAAATTATGCTTTGGATACCCTTTGGGATAATGGTTGATCAGCCGGCGACTCCATTCCAGCAGATTTTCCGGTTTCATGTGCCTGGGGTAGAGCAGCGCAGCTTTCAGGGCCTCGTTGATCTGCCGTTTAATGTCCAGCAACGGAGCCGCCTTGGCCGCGTCTTCAAAATCTTCAGGACCAGGCATTTCCGGACAATCGCCAGGCAGTTTAACCGCGATAAACAGCCGGAAATTACGGACCGGGATATTACTGCATGCTTTCAGCCCCTTTTTACCCCTGGTTAAAAACTTTATAACCTCCTCGGTATTTGACATGACTATGGGGTCATTCCTGGTTCTGCTTTTTCGATACCCTTCCAGGATCGGCTTAATATAAGAATCAGCATGAAAGATCAGTTGAATGACACTGCCTTTGGGTACACCGGCCCGGAATAACCCTTCCAGGGCAGTGATGGTTTTGGGGCCGGCATAGATGACCGGTAAACACTCCCATAACATGCCAAGGCTGCTGTCCTGGTTCAGGTATATTTCCAGTTCAGGATCATAGGCCATATAGTTTAAAAAGGCGGAAAACGGGTCCCGCCTGGTCATTTTGCCCAGGTCACTATGTTTTAAATAATCCCTGGGGCCGAGGACGACACGTTGCAGCAGTTGAGTAAACATGGGTTATTTCTCGGTAAGGTCGGTAAGAATCCATTTGGAATCTTCAATTTTGACATAGATGTACCTGGTCATGAACAACTCTTCATTTTCCCCTTTGTAGGGCAGAAGCAATACCCGGAGAATCTTCGGCGGTTGCAGCACAGGCTTTTTGGGCTCTTGTAATAATTCTGCAAGTATCTTGTATCGATTGTCCTGTACCTCCTGTTGCAGGCCATTTACAGGATATTC
>JAUVKJ010000174.1 GCA_030592145.1 Bacteroides sp. | reverse complement strand
CATTTCAAAAATACCAAGTTCGGATGTAGCTCCGAACCTGTTCTTAGAAGCTCTCAGGATACGGTAGGAATAGTGCCGGTCTCCCTCGAACAGAAGGACAACATCGACGATGTGTTCCAGTACCTTGGGACCCGCGAGGTGGCCTTCCTTGTTAATGTGGCCTATCAGGATTACGGGGATGCCCCGGTTTTTGGTGTACTGCAGGATACGAGTGGTACATTCCCGGATCTGGGAAATGGTGCCGGGAGAGGATTCCAGCTGATCGGTGTACAGGGTCTGGATGGAATCAATGATGACCAGGTCTGCCTGCACCTGTTCCAGGTGAGGGAGTATGTTCTCGAGCCAGGTATCGTTCAGGATCATGCATTGCTCATGCAGGGTACCGATACGGTCGGCACGGATCCGTATCTGCCCGGCGCTCTCTTCCCCTGAAAGGTAAAGGATCTTTTGCCCCTTAAGCTGGAGTGCGATCTGCAGGGCCAGGGTTGATTTACCCACACCGGGCTCGCCTCCTATAAGGACCATGGACCCGGCTACGAGTCCACCGCCAAGCAACCGGTCAAACTCACCCATTCCTGTTTTGAGCCTGTCCCGGCTGATGGAGCGCACCTCTGTAATGGCCTGTATGGAGGATGTCGCCTGAACGGAAGAGCTGCCGGAGGACCCCGCTTTAGAAATGATTTCCTCGGTATAGGTATTCCATTCCCCACAGGAGGGGCAGCGCCCTATCCATTTGGCGGATTTTGCCCCGCATTGCTGGCAGATAAATTCCGTCTTTGATTTACTTCTTTGCAGTTCCCAGGATTTTATTGTAGATATCTGTGGTCGAAAAACCCTCAACAAATGGTAAGATAACAACTTCCCCTCCATTTTTCACCAAAACCTTGTATTCGGGGAGTTCTTTAATGTTCGTATAGTCTCCTCCTTTTACCCAGACATCCGGAAGCAGGACCTGCATCAGTTCGGAGGGGGTGTCTTCATCGAACAGGACTACATAGTCAATAAATTCGAAGGAGGCCAGGGTCAGGGCCCGGGATTCCTCGTCGATCGCAGGGCGGTTCTCTCCTTTTAACTTTCTGACCGAAGCATCCGAATTAAGGCCGATCACAAAAATCTCGCCCAGGTCGGCAGCATTCGAGAGATGCTCTACATGCCCCCGGTGAAGAATGTCAAAACACCCATTGGTAAAAATGATCTTTTTCCCGGCCTTTTTTTCCTTCCGGAGTATTTCTCCCAGGGCTTCCCGGTCGAGGATTCTGGATCTGATTTTATCAAATGATCTCATTTTCTGTCTGTGAATTTGCTGCTGACTTTACTCCCTCCGATTTACGTTGGAATGAAAAAAGGAGCAGGAAGGAAATGAGTCCCAGGACAACCAGCATGATCATTTGGGCGCCATGGGTAATGGTGGCATAGGTAAGGCCTACTTCTCTGGGGATATTGTACAGGGTGAGTCCCAGGGCAACCACGTAATGATAGGCTCCGATCCCTCCCTGGACGGGTACGATAAATCCGAATGATCCGACAACAAGAAGGAAGAGTCCGTCGACAATCTTAAGCTCGGAAGTCTCGGGAAGGATAAACAAAGCCGCATAGGTCATGGCCCAGTAGCCTGCCCAAATAAGTATGGAATGCAATACAAACTCCCATCTTCTTTTCAGTTTATAGAGGGTTTTGAGTCCATCAATAATACCCTTGATAACAGATTTGATCCTGCGGATGATGTTTATGCCGGAAAGTCTCTTGCGGAAGGCGAAATACAGGGCAACTACTGCCAGGGGGATGCCGCACAGAAACGCCAGCAGTATCCAGGTGCTTCCGATGGACTGGTTCAGCTTGATGACCAGGGGATTGAAAATATTTTCGTTGAGCCAGGTGCCAAAGAAGTCAAACCTGAATACAATCAGAACAAACAGCAGAATGGTAACCATAAGGAGGTCGATCACCCGTTCCACGATCACAGTTCCAAAGAGTTTGTCTACAGGAATCTTTTCCGCCTTGGACAGGGAGGCGCAGCGGGTCAGTTCACCCAGCCTGGGGAATGCAAAATTGGCCAGGTAACCTGTATTCAGTGCATAAAGACTGTTCAGGAACGATGGCTTGTAATTCAGCGGTTCGATCAGAAGCATCCACCGGTAGGCACGGCTTAACAGGGAAAGGAAACCGATAAGAAGGTACAATAATATGTAGCCGAAGCGGGCGTGTATAAAACTATCCCGGAGTTCATCGAAATCAACACCCCTGAAAGCAAAGTATAATAAGATCCCCGCGATGGATAGGAACAGAAGAAACCGAAAGGCTTTGAAAATCTTTTTTTTCAAGGAGGACTTAATTGACGGGTTTATTGGTAGCCGTATCCGGGAAAATAATGGATGGCTCAAAGGATTTGGCCTCTTCAAAATCCATAGATGCATAGGAAAAGATGATAATGATATCTCCAACGGCAACCTTGCGTGCTGCCGGACCGTTCATGCAAATTTCACCGGAACCTCGCTCCCCTTTGATCACATAGGTTTCAAGCCTTTCCCCGTTATTGATATTGACGACCGTGACTTTTTCGCCGGTGATGAGATTAGCTGCGTCCATCAGGTCTTCATCAATGGTAATGCTTCCTACATAATGGAGATTTGACTCCGTTATGGTGCACATATGGATCTTGGATTTGACAACTTCGATATTCATAGTGGAGCAAAGTTAAGAATAAAAATTCATATTATCTATCAGGCGAATGTTGCCAATTTTAACTGCTATGCAGCCGATTTTGCAGCTTTTTCCGGTCCAGTTCCGAACGGGTTTCAGATGCCGTACATCGACGATCTCGAAATATTCCACCTTCAGGCGGGGATCCTTGTTAACGTATTGAATGGTTTGTTCTTTGAGTTCTTCAACGGGGAGCTTCCCGGCCTTCTTTTGTGCATTAAAAAGCGACCTGGAGATCCTCACCGCTGATTTTCTTTCCTCTGGTGAAAGGAACTTGTTCCTGGAGCTTATTGCCAGTCCATCGCTTTCCCTGATAATTGGGCATCCGGTGATCCGGACCGGGAGGTCCATTTTTTCTGCCAGTTTCCGGATAATAACCAGCTGCTGAAAGTCCTTTTCACCAAAATAAGCATTATCGGGTTCGATGATCCCGAGAAGCCGGCTGACCACCTGTGCCACCCCGTTGAAATGCCCGGGACGGTGTTTCCCTTCCATGATGCTGTCGAGTCCACCGAAATCAAATTTCCGGGTATTCGGTTCCGGGTATATCTCTCCGGAGGAAGGAGCAAAAACCAGGTCAACCGGGTACCGGCCAAGTATCTCCAGGTCTTTTTCCAGGTTCCTCGGATAGGATTTAAAATCCTGCTCCTCATTAAATTGCGTCGGATTTACAAATATGCTGACGACGGTTATCTCATTTTCTTCAAGGGATCTTTTGACCAGGGATATATGACCGTCGTGAAGGGCACCCATGGTGGGAACAAATCCCAGTGATCTGGTTTTTCCCTTCCGGATTTTGATATGAGACCGGGTCTCAGATATGGTTCTTGTAAGTTTCAATTTTTGGATCTTTCTGCAAATATAAAGAATAGATTACAGACCGGATCCTGTTAATAAGCTGTGCATAAGTGCCAGAAATAAAGAATTTTTAGTAGTTTTGCAAAGCATTTTTCTAATGAGTTATGGAGCAGGCCAAAATACTATTCATCTCCCAGGAAATCACTCCCTACCTTCCCGAATCAGAAATGTCGAAGATCGGACGATACCTTCCCCAGGGCATCCAGGAGAGAGGGCGTGAGATACGCACCTTTATGCCCAGGTATGGTTCCGTCAACGAACGAAGAAACCAGCTGCATGAGGTGATCAGGCTTTCCGGGATGAACCTTATCATTGATGACACCGATCATCCTCTGATCATTAAGGTTGCATCGATACAATCAGCGAGGATGCAGGTTTATTTCATAGACAACGAAGATTATTTTCACCGCAAGCATGTTATGAGTGATGATAATGGCAAGTTTTTCGAAGATAATGATGAACGTGCCATATTTTTTGCGAGAGGGGTGCTTGAAACCGTGAGAAAACTCCGCTGGTCTCCTGATATCGTTCATTGCCACGGATGGATCACATCACTTATACCCCTGTATCTGAAGCGTTCTTTCGTGGATGATCCCCTTTACAACAAGTCAAAGATCATCTATTCGATATATAATGATGGATTTGAAAATATCCTGCGCAGGGAGTTCAGGCAAAAGCTCATGATGGACGGGATACAGGATAAAGATGTAGAAATCCTTGCTCAGCCCAGTTTTGAGAACCTGACCAGGCTGGCACTGGATATGTCTGATGCAGTCATCATGGGAAGTAAAGAAATCAGTAATTCGGTTCAGAAATATATCAAAACCCTCAAAAAGCCCGTTCTTGAATACAAGGATGAAGATGAGTACATAGATGCCTACTCGGATTTCTATGATGAAATGTTAATGCAAAAGGTTGATGAGGACTGAGAGATTTTTCAAGTGCAACTTTCCCGGAAGACTGCTCCCCTTTTATTTGTTTGGATTACTGCTGGTTGCCTTGCTCGCCTCCTGTGAAGAAAAACCTGATTTTATCGGACGTGAGCTACTTCCCAGCGGGGATGATATTACCGTTTCCTTTGATTCAGCGGAGCTGGTTTACGGGTATACCAAGTACGGGGATTCTGTCCCGTCAAGCGTCAAGCAATATCATATGCTTGGGAGCATGATCGATCCGTTTTTTGGTTCCTCCAGGGCCGAGTTTGTCACAACGGTT
>JAUVKJ010000315.1 GCA_030592145.1 Bacteroides sp. | reverse complement strand
GTATAGACCCAGGGATATCGTTAGCGGTGATTTTTACTGGGTGGCCGAAGTTGATGGATCCCGGCAGGTGATCATTGCAGCCGATTGTACCGGTCATGGCGTTCCTGGGGCATTTATGAGCATGTTGGGCGTTAGTTTCCTGAATGAGATTGTCCTGAACAAGGGTATTATCCAGCCCGACCAGATCATGAATACCCTGAGAGATGATGTTATCCGCTCACTTAAACAAATGGAGGAAGCAAGCGGTGTGAAAGACGGTATGGACATGTGCATCTGCCTGCTTGACCTTGAAAAGAAAAGCCTTCAATTCGCCGGTGCCAATAATCCACTCTGGCTGATCAGCAACGGGGAACTTACAGAAATCAAAGGAGATAAAATGCCTGTGTCCATTCATGAATCCATGAAGCCCTACACCAATCATTGGATAGACCTGAAAAAAGGAGATACTTTCTACATTTTCTCAGACGGTTTTGTGGATCAGTTCGGAGGGCCAAACCAGAAAAAATTCCTTAGTAAAAATTTCAAGAAGGTACTTGGCGAGCTTCAGCAAAAAACTATGCTCGACCAGGGCGCCAAGCTGGATAATATTTTTGAAGAGTGGAGAAAAGACGTGGAACAGATCGACGATGTTATCGTGATCGGGGTCCGCGTTTAATTCCCATTAATTGCAATCGTAGTAAGTGGTAGTATTCCCGATGGTTTCGTGATAATTTTCCTTTTCCGCCAGGTTATCACCACAGTAAAGAATACCCGGGCCTCTTGTTTCTACCCCGTTGGTTACACTTACCATCTCGCATGTTTTGCAATCTTCCAGGAGTTCACAGGATGAAAATGCAAGGGTCATCAGAAATGTCAGGGTCAGAGCTTTCAGTATACTTTTTTTCATAGTTGGAGGGTTTGTAACAAAGATAAAGATAAAAAGGTTCGCATGCAAAAGGGCTCACTACCATGATTTTGATTCATTTAAAATATTTATGAAACATGAAAATTCTGCACTTTCTTTCAGTTGCTGCAATCTCAGCAGTTCTCACCTCATGTCAGACCGATCCGGGATTCCGCCCGAATATCCTCTGGATCACCTGCGAAGACATCACGCCAGCCCTTGGATGTTACGGTGATACGATTGCAAAAACACCGAATCTTGATAAACTTGCCATGGAAGGTGTCCGGTATACCCATGCCTTTTCCGTTGCAGGGGTCTGTGCCCCAAGCAGACATGCCCTTATTACAGGCATGTACCCGACAAGTACCGGTGCACATAATATGCGTACCCTGAAAATTGACAGGAGCGATATACCGGGTTATTCAGTTATCCTGCCTGCCGAAGTAAAATGTTTCAGTGAATACCTCAGAGCAACCGGGTATTATTGTACAAACAACCAAAAAACCGATTACCAGTTTGAAGCGCCCCTTACTGCATGGGATGAAAACAGCAATAAGGCACACTGGAAAAACCGTAAGCCCGGCCAACCGTTCTTTGCCATATTTAATTTCACAATCACACATGAATCCCGGATCTGGATGAAGTACGATGATTCTCTGTGGGTGGAGGAGAAAGATATCATACTTCCCCCGTACTACCCCGAGCACCCGGTCATCCGCAGGGATGTCGCACGAAAGTATTCAAACATAGCAGAGATGGATTTCCTGGTTGGGCAGATCCTGGCCCAGTTGGAGAAAGATGGCCTGACGGACAGTACCATTGTTTTTTTCTACTCGGATCATGGCGGACCCCTTCCCAGGCAAAAACGGGAATTGTATGATTCAGGGATCAGGGTTCCCCTGCTTATCCGTTTTCCGGGAAAACACCTTGCAGGAACTGTCACCGATGAACTGGTTAGTTTTGTTGATATGGCACCAACTGTACTCTCCCTTGCAGGAATTCCCATTCCTGGTTATATACAGGGACAGGCATTCCTGGGAGAACAAAAATCTGAACCGAGAACTTATATTTATGCAGCAAGAGACCGTATGGATGCCGAATACGACAGGGTTCGGGCCGTCAGGGACAATAAATTCAAGTATATCTACAATTATCATCCGGAACTGCCTTTTGCCCAAAATATTAAATACCGAAAACAAATGCCTATGATGGGAGTGCTCTATGAATATGACAGCCTGGGGAAATTCGAAGGGGATCAACAATTATGGTGGAGAAAGACCAAACCGCAAGAAGAACTTTACGATACGGAAGCGGATCCCTGTGAATTCCATAACCTGGCTGATGACCCTGCCTGCAGGGATAAAATTAATGAGATGAGGTTAGCCCTGAAACAATGGCAGGCTGAATTCGGGGATAAAGGTTCCATTCCGGAAGCCGACCTGATCAGGGAAATGTGGGCTGGTAAGGACCATCCGCCCGTAACGAAAAAGTTGAAGCCACCTGGGAAAAGGATCAATTGATCCTTACCTGCCCGACTGAAGGGGTTTCTATAGCATGGCAGTTAACTACCGAGCCGGTGAAAGGGCACTGGAACCTGTATACCTCAGCTCTGGAAATTTCCCGGCATGATAGTATCCGGGCCCTTGCTGTCCGCATCGGATACAAACAGAGTTCCCCGTCCATATTCAGCATGAATAACCGGTAATTTACAATCTCCGGCTTCAGGCAGCCTTCATGTGCCTGCGCTGAAAAGCCCATACACCGATGGTAAAATAGATAAGGGTCAAACCCAGGATAGCCAGCATGTCCGGTATTGCATCCTTTGCCTCCAGTCCCTTTATAAGCACCATATTCAATGCATCCACGGCCCAAGTGGGAGATAGAATGTCGTTCAGGTGAAGGGTGAAATCCCCCAGGGTAAACAACCTGCCTCCGCCGAGAGGGAAAAATGCACCTGAAAAGAACATGAGTAACATCAGTGGGAATGTTCCGATGATTGCAACATCCTTTACAGACCTGCACATTGCTGCGACGATCAGGCTGAAACTGATCATGGACAAACTTGTCAGGAACCCGATCAGCAT
>JAUVKJ010000067.1 GCA_030592145.1 Bacteroides sp. | reverse complement strand
GGCATAATGAGAAGCTGGTGCTGGCGGTGGACCTGTCTGCCGAACATGACCCGGTCGCAGAGCTGTTGCTGAAAAACCTTGAAATTGACATCTCGACCGACCAGGAACTGGCCTACCTGATCCATGAAGGGTACACCGATCACATGGTTATTGATGACTACCTCAGGGGAAATTACTTCAGCGGATTCTGGGAGAATTACGATATGCATTTTACCCTTTGTACGCCTTTTGATTCCCTATATATCGAGCCCTATGATAATGCCTGGAATCCCTGCTATGAATTCTTTGACAAGCTCGATGTGGAAAGCCGTATCAGGATTCCGGGTTCCCGCTTCTATTTTATAGATAATATGAGCGGCAGGATCTCCTATTTTGCAGCCTTTGAATATTATTCATCCGACAGTACATCAGAGGCAAGCCTTTTCCTGGAGCTGGATTCCCGGCTTATTGCTCAAGAGCTCGGATATCCGGAACTCCTGCTTAAGGATCGTCCCCGCAAGGGTTTTTTCCGCCGTGATTATACCTATGCAAAATACAGCAACGGGCAGCTGATCACCCAGTCAGGCGATTTTTCCTATTCCCTGAAACCGGATCCATATACCATCGGAGAACAGGAATTTGAATATACTTCATATGAGGGGTACGAACACCTGGCATACAATCTTGACCATCTCAATACCATTGTGGTGAGCAACCGGAAGGTCAGTCTTTTGAGCATCGCAATCACATTCACTTATATTTTTGTATTCTTTTACCTTATTCTTACCGCTAACCTTTTTATGGTTAATATTCCCTTCCTGAAGAGCAGCCTGCAACTGAACATTAAGAACAAGATCCAGTATACCATAATCGGGGTGCTGCTTATGTCTCTTTTGCTGATCGGTGGCGGTACGATCTTTTTCAGCATACGCCAGTTTAAGGAAAGGCATTTTGACAGTTTGTCCGAAAAGATCCAGTCGGTATACATTGAAGTGATGCATAAGCTTGAATTTGAAAAGGACCTGAGCAGCGGCTGGCAGGCCGGAGGTTATGCCAGTCTTGACGAACTGTTGAAGAAATTCTCAAATGTTTTTTTTACCGACATCAACCTCTACGATCCCCAGGGTGACCTGCTGGCTACTTCCCGGTCCGAAATTTTCGAAAACAAGCTTATTGGTCCAAAGATACACCCTGCAGCCTACCGGGAGCTGGCTATCCGCAATGCAGCTGAATTTGTTCATGAGGAGAACATAGGATCCCTGCGTTACCTGTCGGCTTACGTTCCCTTCAGGAACAACAAAAACAAACTGCTGGCCTACCTTAACCTTCCTTATTTCACCCGGCAGCGGGCCCTGACCATGGAGATCACCAATCTTGTGGTGGCCATTGTTAATTTTTATGTACTTCTGATCACGATATCGATTCTTATCGCCGTGTTTATTTCGGCGCAGATCACCCAGCCGCTAAGAATGCTGCAGAGTAAATTCGGGAAGATCACTTTTGGTAAAAGCAATGAGAAGATCCAGTACAATGCCCGGGATGAGATAGGTGTGCTGGTTCGTGAGTACAATCATATGGTTGACGAACTGGCCATTTCGGCTGGAAAACTGGCCCGTTCGGAACGGGAGTCAGCCTGGCGTGAAATGGCCAAACAGATCGCCCATGAGATAAAAAATCCCCTGACCCCCATGAAACTCAGCGTTCAGTACCTGCAGCGTTCATCGGAAACAGATCCGGGGAAACAGAAGAAAAACCTTCAGAGGATCACCCGGACCCTTATCGAACAGATCGACCATCTCTCCAACATTGCCACGGAGTTTTCGAATTTTGCCCAGATGCCAAGGGCAAATAACGAAGAGGTTAACCTGGAAGAAAAGATCAGGAGGATCTCCGGACTTTTCCTGAATACAGAGCAGGTAAAGATTGATACCAGCTTTGATCTTTTGCGCCCGGCCATTGTTTTTGCAGACAAGGAACAACTTTCCAGGGTGTTTATTAACCTTCTGAAAAACGCCATTCAGTCCATCCCGGAAGATCGCGAAGGGAAGATCGGGATCCGGCTGGAGACCGACCGTAAAGTCGCCAGGGTAAAAGTTATGGACAATGGCAGGGGAATTCCCGATGAGCTTGGTGACAAACTGTTTCAACCGAATTTTACGACCAAATCAAGTGGTATGGGAATGGGTCTTGCCATCGTTAAAAGCATCGTTGAAAATACCGGGGGGAGCATCATGTACGAGACTGAACCCGGACAAGGAACCACATTTATTGTGGAATTACCACTGTTTTCTGACAAGCAACCATAATCGCCTTGTGAGAGAACTATTGCTTTCTGCCCGGGGATATTATTCTGTGGAACATCCTGAGTTTCTTCGCTTTTTGATAATTCTGTTTTAGTTTTGTTGTAAATTCAGTTATATTCAGGTCCCAATAGATTGAATACCCGCAAAAATAATTACTGGTATCAGAGCTTGCGCTAAATATTTACTGCCGATCATCCTGCTGGCATTCACAGCCGGCCAGACAGGCCATTCACAGGTAGAAATAAGCGGTGTGGTCAATGAATACGGGAAGATCAGGAAGATATGGAACGGAGACAACACCAATCGCGACAGCGTAATCGTTGAGGGTGCCGGGTCTATCTGGGATGGTTCCTCAGAGTTCGAGATCGCCCTTTTTATACAGATGAAGGGAACGGGGATATACGATCCTTCAAACACTCCCTTTCAATCGCTCTGGGGGGATGAATATTCCATTTTTAATACCGGGATCTATTCCTTTATGCTGGTTGAAAGGGTTGTAGATGACTCGATTGTAATTTTTTCAAGCACCCTGAGGGAGGACATGCAAGAATCTATCGATTCCGTTCCGTTTTCTGCACAACTGGTGAAGGTTCCCTATGGCAAGTCCTTTACGCTTAAGGGTGACCTTCTGGCCGCTCCCTGGGATCCAACCAACGGCACAGGAGGTGTACTTGCCTTGTTTGCCTCCGATAAACTCGATCTTTCAGGCCATTCCATCGATGTAATCGCACAGGGTTTTTGGGGAGGGGACACCCTCAGGGATGATTCCGGTCCCGTGCTCTGCGCCTCTCCCTCAAAAGACAGTACCTATTACCTGGATACGGCAGAGCATTATGCAGGCAGGAAAGGAGAAAGTACGGTTTTTACAGGTTACAGGTTTACCAGGGGGAATGGATTTACTGCCGGTGGCGGTGGTGGGGGTGAAGGCCGGTACTCCGGCGGTGGCGGCGGTTCAAATTATGGAAAGGGAGCCAAAGGAGGCAAAGAAGCAGAGGGCTTCTGTCTCCCGGGCAGGAATTATGGTGGTTGGGGAGGAGCCTTAAGCAGCATATTTTTTGCAAACGACAGGAACAGGTTATTCCTTGGGTGTGGGGGGGGAAGTTCCGTACCTGAGCCGGGATTAACTGCAACTCCCGGCGGAAACGGAGGGGGCATCGTGATCATTATTACCGATACCCTGGCAGGCGCTACGGCCGGGGATACCATCTTTGCATCCGGGCAGTCAATCACAGATACATCCTATACCGGGGGAGGTGGAGGAGGAGCCGGCGGTTTCATCGTCCTGGATGTGAACCAGATTGAAGGAAATGTGCATCTGGATGTTTCCGGGGGAAAGGGCGGAGATACCTATGATCTGTCCCAGTTACACGGACCCGGCGGCGGTGGTGGCGGCGGTATAATATGGCATTCCGGCTCAGAGCTGTTACCGGGTCTCACGGAAAATAAATCTGCAGGAACAGCAGGTGAACACCTGCCTGAAAATAATTCCAACGGAGCAGGTTCCGGAAGCCCGGCCACAAGTCTCCAGGACCTGGTACTGCCCCTGCGCGGGTTTTCCTTCAATTTCATATCCGGCAACCAGGATGTCTGCCAGGACACCATACCGACAACCATTATCGGTTCCTGGCCCAAGGGAGATACGGGATTTGTCTATGTCTGGCAGGACAGCATTAGCGGGGCTTCATGGACAAATATTCCGGGCACCTTGGGCGACGAGGACAAGTACAAGGATTATTCACCGGATACATTGACCTACACAACATGGTACCGCAGGATCGTCACCAAGAAAACCCCTCCTATTGAATCCGATACCAGCGGGGTTGTTGTGAAAACAGTTTTTGACAGGCTGAGAAACAACCTGATCGCCGATGACGACACGGTCTGTTACGATCTCATACCGGCCCCGATGTTTCATGCAGGCGACCCGATCACGGGAGGGGACGGGCTTGAACGGCTGTACCGGTGGCAGGCATGGCAGTCCAGTTCTCCTGGCTGGGTAAATGCTGGTTCGCTTGCCCTTGACGGGCTCGATACCCAAGCTGGATATACCCCGGGGCAACTCCGGGAAACCACATATTTCCGCCGGCAGGTTACTTCCTATGTCTGTACTCATATCAGTGATTCCCTGACCGTCACCGTCCTGCCCGACATTACGGGGAACCTGATCACAGGCGACGACAGGGTATGCCGGTTCACGGCGCCCGATGACAGTGTCACGGGACCCAAACCGGGAGGAGGAGACAACGATTATGAGTATGTCTGGGAGGAAAGCAAAAACCTGGCAGGTGACTGGGATTCCATCGATGTAAACCGGAATTATTACCCGGGCAGTATGGATGATGTCACCACCCATTACCGCAGGCGGGTTTATTCCGGAAAGAACCGTACATGCATAAGCATAAGCGATACGGTGACCATCCTGGTAGATCCCATCATTGAGCAGAACAGCATCGCACCAGATACTGCAATCTGTGCGGAAACCCCGACCAATGAAATCTATCCGGATGCCGTGATCCTTGGAGGGGATGGGAATTATCTATATACATTCGAAAAGAGCAGGGATTCACTCACATGGGAGATTGCCAGGGTGGCTGGCATGGATAGTACCTTTAACCCGCTGGTACTGGCTGAGACAACCTGGTTCAGAAGGATTGTTGAATCCGGAGCCTGCCTGGACACCACCTCCGTCATCAGGTTCTATGTCGACACGGTGATTATCAATAACCTGATCTCGCCCGACGATACGATCTGTGCGGGCACGGCGTCGGGTACCATTTTTGGAACGGATGTTTCAGGGGGGAACCGGGTCAGCTATACGTATATTTGGGACAAAAGCACGGACAGGCTTAGCTGGGCCTCCGGTATTCATGCCGGACAGGACCTCCCGCCCCGGGTTCTGTATGATTCAACCTGGTTCCGCCGCCGCGTTCTTTCAGGCGTGTGCCGGGATACCTCCTCCCTGGTGGTCGTGAATGTCCACGATACCATTACGGGCAACCTGATCCGGGCCGACAGCATCCTGGACAAGGACGCATGTATACTGCTTCCGAAACTGGTCAGGGGACAGAATGAAAATGATGGACTTATGGGAGGAACCGGTAAGGCAGAGGACTTTCAATATCTCTGGGAGAAGAAAGATCCGCTTTCCGGACAGTGGAGCGACGCTCCTGCAGGCGGCAGCCTGTCCAATAATAAAAACAATTACATTACGGAGATCCTGACGGAACCTGTCTATGCATACCGGCGCTTTGTCACATCGGGCAAGTGCTCCCATACTTCGGATTCCATGACCCTTGTCGTGAAACCCAGGCCGGTTGGGAGCATTACGGCAGATACGGTGCCCGATGAAGCCTGCTACGCAGGAACGGATATACGCATTATTGTTCCGGTTGGTTTCAGCACAGGAATGAAACCTTTTACCGTTCATTACAGCGACGGACAGGGTGGTACCGGAGAAGAAAGCCTGGATACCTACAGCGGAGATTTCAGCGTATACCGGGGTTCAGAGGATTCAACCTGGTATACCATCCGGATCGACAGCATCATCGATGAAAACGGATGCCGGGCGATCATGCCGGCGGGGGGACAGGGATCCAGGCAAACCATTATTTACCGGGATCTGATGCCTGAGATTGTACAGGATACCTTCAGTGTTTGTGGCGATGAGGCGGACATTGCAGTTATCCCGGGACGGGGAAGCCTGAAATGGTGGGGACCCGACAACGCGGATTATACGATTACACCCCGGGATCATGCCATCTCCACGTTCAAACTTAACAGCTGGAAAAACGACACTCTTTTCTACCCGCTCACATGGTCGCAGAAAAACGGGGTATGCCCGCAGAGAAGCATATCGGTATCAGTAGAGCTCTACCAGCCTCCGCTGCCGGCCAGTGTGCAACCGCCCGATTCTCTTGTGTATTTCAGGCAGATAATACCCCTGTGGGCGGATATCGTTGAAGTCGGACTGGGAACATGGAAGGGATGGGACTGGGAAGTAAATAATGCTGATCCCTTAAGCGAAATTCATAATAACCTGGCCCGGGTGGATCTTGGGGGGACCGACATGAAGACACCTGTCACACGAAAACTCATATGGATGGTAAGCAACGGGGAATGTGCCAGCACCGAAGTTGAAGTAACAATCGAACGGCATGACCTGGTCCTGTATTCAGCATTCTCGCCAAACGGTGATCAGTTCAATGAATACCTGATCCTGGACGGATTGGAGCATGCTGAAAAGTTCAGCATGCGTATCTTTTCACGACACGGGGTGCTGATTAAAACCGTAACGGAAGCGGATGTAATGACAGATCCGTTTACCGGTAAAGAAAATATTGTTTGGGACGGCAGGATGGAAGATGATTCCGAAGCCGGAGACGGCACCTATTTTTACATGATCGAAGTGATCCATGCCGGACAGAAATATAATTATAAAAATTACCTTGAATTGATAAGGTCCAATCCATTGCAATGAGCAGATTAGCTGTCATAGGGTTAGTTTTTGGTTTGATCTGGGGGACTGCCACCGGACAAAATACCAAGAACTATACCCCGGTGAATATGTACATGCTGAATCCCCTGCTTGTCAACCCTGCCTATGCCGGAACCAGGGAATCCATGTCCTTTACCGGGATGATCGGGGCTAACTGGCTGGATATTCCGGGAGCACAGTTCGGGAAAGCCAGTGCCGCGGGCTGGATGGAATCCGGTACCTTTGACTTTCCCCTTTCCGAGAAGAATGCCGTAGGCGGTATGATCATCAATAATTCATTCGGGGTTAATAATAATTTTGTTTTCTATGCCCACTATTCTTACCGCATCATCACCGGGGCAGGAAAGCTGAGTTTTGGATTGCGCGCTGGACTAAACTCTTATAACCGTAATTTGCAGAACGCGAGTTTCAGGGACCAGGGAGATCCTGTGCAGCAGTTCGACTACAACCGCATATTTCCGAATTTCGGAGCCGGGATCTACTGGTACAGCGATAATTATTATGCGGGTATTTCGGTTCCCGATTTCTTCTTCCCCCCGAAAGGGTCCGAAAACTTTGACGGGGATCCGAAGAATTACAATTATACTTTTTTGGGAGGCTACCTGTTCCGGATCTCTGATGATTTCAAGATCAAGCCCTCCACCATGCTAAGCTACAGCCTGAATTCACCCCTGGCCTACCAGGTAAACCTGAGTTTTATAATGTTCAAGGATATGCTCTGGCTGGGCGCCGGTTATAAACCTCAGGGAATTGTTGCCATGCTGGAGGTTCAGGCAGGCAGTCCGATCCGGATCGGTTATGCCTTTGTGTTTCCGACCGGGGGAGTGGCGGATTATGCACCATTGGGGTCACATGAGATCTTGATTCGTTACGATTTCAGTTATAAATTGCGGTCTGTTAGTCCCGCGTATTTCTGGTAATGCCGAAACGAATTCTGACATATAACCTGATATTAATACTGGCTTCCCTGGCCGGAACGAATGCCTTTGCCCAGGAACAGCCATTCAGGATGGAAAGGGCTACCTTTTCCAACCGTTCCTACGACGAATATTCCCCGGTCCTGTATAACGGGAACATTATTTTCCGCTCGAACAAACGTTTGAATGTACG
>JAUVKJ010000186.1 GCA_030592145.1 Bacteroides sp. | reverse complement strand
AAAGCTGCCCTGGAGAGGTCCTGAGTGACCAGGTACATTCGTCACAGCTCAAATCCACCCACCACAAAAACAGCTTAATGAGCCCTAAAACAGGGTCGTTCATCCCTTTTCTTTTGCTGGTACCGATCATGGGAATATTTTTGTTGCTAATCCTTCGCATGAAACGTAGAAGTTACCTGAGACCAATGAATTAATAAACCTATTTTCGAATGAATATACTGCTTATCAGCCCGAAATATCCGGATACGTACTGGAGTTTCAAACATGCCCTGAAGTTTATTTCCAAAAAAGCTTCGAATCCTCCACTGGGACTCCTGACGGTGGCTTCCTTGTTGCCGGGGGACTGGAAGAAAAAACTGGTGGATCTGAATGTTACTTCCCTGCAAGATGATGATATCCGCCAGGCAGATTATGTATACATCGGCGCCATGTCAATCCAGTCAGCCTCTGTTCAGCAAATCATTGAAAGGTGCAAACAATACAATGCAAAGATGGTTGCCGGGGGACCTCTTTTCACGGGTGAGCCGGAGAGATTCACTGATATCGACCACCTGGTATTGAATGAGGCGGAAATTACCCTGCCCCTCTTCCTGGAAGATCTCCGGAAGAATACGCCAAAGAAAATGTACCGGACAGACAGGTACGCAGAGTTGAACCTTTCTCCAATTCCGGACTATTGCCTTATCGATACATCCAAATATGCTCAGTTAAGCATCCAATACTCAAGGGGCTGCCCTTACAACTGTGAATTTTGTGAAATCACTGCATTGCTGGGGCATCGCTTCCGGACTAAATCCACTGAACATATCCTCCGGGAACTTGAAAACATTTATCAAACCGGGTTCCGGGGTAATGTCTTTTTTGTTGATGACAACTTTATCGGGAACCGGAAGAAACTGAAAAACGACCTGCTCCCTGCCATGATCAAATGGGCCCAGGAACGAGGCCATCCCTTTTACTACACCACGGAAGCATCAATCAACCTTTCGGATGATCCGCAACTCATGCAGCAAATGGTACTTGCAGGATTTGTAAAGGTTTTTGTCGGTATCGAAACCCCCGATGAAGCCAGCCTGGAAGAATGTAATAAAAAGCTTAATAAGCATCGGGATCTCATCGAATGCGTAAACCGGATCCAGTCTGCAGGCATGGAAGTTGCTGCCGGTTTTATTGTTGGCTTTGATAATGATTCCCCCGGTACTTTTCAACGCCAGGTAGATTTCATCCAGAAAAGTGGGATCATTACGGCCATGGTCGGCCTTCTGAATGCGCCCAATAATACAAGATTGTACAGGCGATTGTCAGCCGAAGGAAGGATCCTGCGGAAAAGCAGCGGCGATAATACAAATTACTCCCTGAATTTCATCCCGAAAATGGATAAGGAATTGCTGCTGAACGGTTATCAGACCATAGTCAGGAACATATATTCAAGTAAGGCATATCATGAAAGGGTAATCCGCTTCCTGAAGTTGTATAAGCCAAGGTTAAAGTTCCAAACCCGCCTGACTTTCGGCAAGATCATGGCATTTATGCGTTCCGTTGTCATCCTGGGTATTGTAAACAAAAGCCGGATTTATTACTGGAAATTGTTTTTCTGGAGTCTTTTCAACCGGCCTTCGACGTTCTCCCTTGCCATTACTTACAGCATATACGGATACCATTTCAGGAAGGTATTCCACGATCTTTCCTGACAGGCTAAAATTGTATCCAGAGGCCTGCCCTGACCCCAAATTGCTGGATATCCGGATGATCCAGGTATGAGAACCGCCAGGTGGCATCCACCCGTATAAGTTTCAGGATGTTTTCAATGCCGATGCTGCCCTCGAAATAGGGTTCACGTAAATATGTGAGTCCGGGCGGGAATTCCATCACGTTTTTATTTGCATCGCTTAAACGTCCCAACAACAGTTTACCGCTGACAACTTCCCGCAGTTCGAACCATCTCAACCCGGGGATTCGGTTCAGGAAAAATCCCTGGAAATGTTGCTCCGCCGTAATACTCAGATACTCGTCAGAAACGAATTCGTAATAATTCATCATATTAAAGGCAAACACATCATGAGCATAGGTCTCATTACCTTCATGAAGCTCGAGTAAGGGATAGGGTAATTCGCCAAATATTTTTCCGGCAGTCACCCAGTATTTCAGGTATCCTGCCGGATCTGTTTCTACCTTATCATAAATCCGTGTCTTTATTTTATAATATTCATACTGGCTTTCCAGCAGACCTTTGGGTCCCCATGTCAGATCGACATCCAGCATCGGGTATATGGATCCCAGGCTCTGGCGTTCAAATTTTCCAATAAGGTATTTCTCATGATATGCAAAGTGAAAATTGAGTGTAAACTCCGAAGAAATAAGAGATTCCAAAGAAGTGGTGCCTGTACCATCGTATAGCTCAAACGGAACATACTGAGTTGGATAAATCACCTGATGAGAGAAGTGCAGAGTATTTGAAAAACCCTGCAACCATTCCCGCTCATAATAAAGATTATACTGATTAACCATGGTCAACTTGTAATTTGGCCTGCGCCTCAAAATCGTAGCTATGATATTGTCGTCAAGGAAAGCGTTATCGCTTTTCCCGAGTTGCCTCATATCATGGTAATAGGAGCCTCCCACGCTGATCCGCGGATGCTTATCAAAATAGTATTCCCCAAGCACTCCGTATTTCCAGTTTTTATCCTTGCTCCCCCATGCCACATGTCCGCCGAGACGGAGTTTTGTACTGAAATTCGGACTGGTCCGTCCGCCCAGGCGGAAACGATGTCCCTCGATGGGGTTATGGCTGTAAAAAGTATAATACGGACCCAGTTCAACCGGGCCGATCACGTAGTAATAGTCGAGAAGCAATTCCCCGATGCCGTAAACCGTATTGAATACCGGCACCTTCTTCACAGAGTCGACCATCTGGTAAACGTTTTCCTCCTCCTTTGAAAGGCCGGATGACCGGTTCGCTTCCCAATAGGTTTCATCCCGGTCGAGGCTATCTTCCAGAATAATGGTATTGGTGAGTTCTTTTTGAATGTGTACGGGGACAGGCACATTCAACTTAATATCATCATAACTGGAGAATTTTCGTCCAAAAAATCCGTACGACTTATCGGTAAGGTTAAAATCGATCAACATTTCTTCGCTCTTTAAAAACCAGGTAGAATCATTAATCCTCTCATATTCGTTAATTACCACCATGTCATTCATGAAATTAATATTCACATCCGATGAAACCCGCAGCTGCACTTTTTTAATAGCCCAGGAGGTATCCGCCACCCAGAAAAAGCCATAAAAAGTTCGTTCCATTTTGCGTTTGGGCTGGAAGGCGACTTGGTAGCACCAGGAACCATCAATACTGGCACTGTCTTCCAGGTGGTAATTGTAGTAAAACTTGCCGAAATCGGCTATAGGGCTCACGAATCCCGGCTCGAAGAGTTGCATGAAATTATCGTACACGTTCAGCCTCTGGTACATTTTACCAGAGAACTGAGATATCGTGTTGTTTATGTCGCCGGACATCTTGAACGCTTCAATCACCTCCTTGTCAACACCCGGAGATTTCTGGAAATAATAACGGGTGACGGATTCGACCATCAGTATGGGCAGATAATTCTTGCCGAACATCTCTGATGAATCTATATGCTCGAATACAAAGTTGAACTGCCTGATCAGCATTCGCTGCTTGAATTCCTCTTCAATGTTATTCAGATCCAGGCGAAGCTTGTTGTAAGACCTGCACTGGTAAGAATCAAAGCGGTCGGGATTATTGAACTTCTTTCGCTCGTATATATTCCTGAGAATGGAAAAAGCAGGATTTTCCCCTGGTCTCACTGTCACTTCTTCAATGTCAATGGAGATCGTCTCCATCCTGAAATCAATTTTCTGCTCCTGGTTTTTCCTTACGGGAAAAACTCCACGCCGGTGACCAAGGCTTGAAGCAATGAGTGAATCCGTGGGTTGCCGGGTTTCGATGTAATAGTTCCCGTCAAAATCTGTAATGGTGCCGACTGTGCTGTGTTTAAAGGCAATGTTAACAAATGCCATGGGTTCGTCATTCTCGTCAAGAACCAGACCATGTACAATGGTATTTTGGCCAAGTAGAATTGTTCCCGAACAGAAAATGCCCAGGATCAGTAATATGCTAAAAGTATGATGGCAGTTCATGGGACTCTTTGAAAAAGGTCTGCTTTTAAATACATAAATTATACCAAATAATTGCCAATGTCAAATCCTGTATCCTTTTTTTAATTGAGGAGGATTTAGCCTTTGACGAGATAGTTTTCTGTCAGCTTTTTGTATTTCCTGAGTTGTTCCGCTACCCAGTCCTGGTCTTTACCTATTTCACCTGCCAGCAGATTGGCGGCTCCGGGGGCTATTTTCAGGCTTTCGCGGGTATCCAGGAACAGGGCCCGGGTTCTTCTTGCCAGTACATCTTCCAGGGTCCGGGCCATTTCTTTCCGGGCCGCCCAGATGATCTGTGAGTTCCGGATCCGGAGAGATTCGCTCAGCCAGGTTTTTCCACCGGGAAGGTCCACGCCTTCGACTTTTCTGCTGTCGTCT
>JAUVKJ010000026.1 GCA_030592145.1 Bacteroides sp. | reverse complement strand
TTGACCTGCTTCAGCCAGCAAATCTTCATTTATATTCTGATCCGTGCCTGCTTTGATTCCGAAAACAGCTTTCATTACCTTTTCATTTTCTATCCTGTCATCCGGGACAATAACCTGAAATCCATTTTTTATCAGCTCATTTTCATACAACTGGCTTTCAATAGTCCCTGCAGTGGCCAGCAAGCCAATGTTTCTGACATCCGGATACCTGGCTTTTACTTCATTGACTGTTTCCCTGATCATGTGAATAATGGGGATGGATACCGCCTCCTCCATATAATCATAAAAATAATGTACTGTATTACAGGGTATCGCAATGAATGAAGCTCCGGCATTTTCCAGCCGGGTAAGCCCTTCAACCAGATAGGGCAAAATTGACAAATCCCGGTTCCTGATACTGTATGTCCTTTCAGGTACCTGCGGAAGACTGTATATGATGGTTGGAATATGGTCCTGATCACTTTCTGCGGGAGTTAATTCAACGATCTGCCTGTAAAGATCAGCCGTTGCCTCAGGGCCCATTCCTCCGAATATACCAAGAATTACCTTTTGTTCTTCCAATTGCGTATTGAGTGAGAGACATGAAAAAAATTCGTGCCGGTCATTATAGCTGTCTGTCAGGCAAGGGCAGGTTTGGGTGCAAGGCGGAAGCCGGACCAGATTCCGCCCATGATCAAACCTGCGATCAGATGCCAGAGTCCCCACCAGGCTGCAATAAAGGCCATTCCCCCGACAGCCACGTCAGGCGGAAAAATATTCGGATTGAACAGCAGAATAAGGGCAAGTCCCGAATTCTGGATACCCGTCTCAATCGATATGGTTTTCCTGTCCCTGCGGGGGAGTTTGAAAAGGGATGCGAATGTCCAGCCAAGGCTTAATGCCAATGCATTATGTATCAGGACTATAATAAAAATAAACTTGATATACTGCAGGAAAAATTCCCAGTTCTTCATAAACATCACGGCAATAATTCCTCCAAAGGCGATAAGGGAAAATCTTTTTACATGTATCAGTATTTTACCCGTTAGTTTAGGAAAATACAGATTGATAAACATCCCCAGGGTAAGCGGGATCCCCAGCAAAATGATCACCGTCTGAAGCACATGCAGGAAAGGGATCTCAAGAGGCCTTACCAGCCCGGAAGTACTTAACAATGAATAAACTTTTGTAAAGAGAGTCCCCCAGAATGCAAAACTTAAGGGAGTGATGATTATCGCTCCAAAGTCCGAGATTGCAGTGAGGCTGACAGAGAGGGCCACGTTGCCTCGTGCCAGGGCACTGAAGAAATTCGATACGTTTCCGCCCGGACAGGAAGCCACCAGTATCATACCCAGTCCGATTGTTGGAGTAATATAATTCCGGAAAGCGATGGCCAGCAGGAAGGTCATGAACGGCATCAGGATAAACTGGGAGATTGCGCCGACTACTGCTGCTTTAGGATTTAATGCCAGGTTCTTGAAATGCTGGGGTTTCAGTTCAAGCGCCACACCGAACATGATAAAAGCGATGGTGAGGTTGAGGATTAAAAGACTGTCCGGGCTGAAATTAAGCCTAATGCTGTCAAGGGCATTGAAAGTTTCAAGCATAATGTCTGGTTTTCGTTAGTTGCGAATTATTAAAAGTATTAAAATATTTGGTAGTGCCATAAGAAAAGAAAGTGATATTTTTGCGGATGTAAATCAACTAAAGATTTCTTCTGATGAGATCATTAATATTTACACGTGCATGGTTCATTCCCATGCTGGCCCTGATACTTTTACCCGGATCCTGCAAACAGGAACCCCTTAAACCCAACATTCTCCTGATCCTGGCCGATGATATCGGCCGCGAGATACCGGGCTGTTATGGCGGGACTTCCTACCATACTCCCGAAATTGATGCACTGGCAGGGAGGGGTATGCGGTTCGAACATGTATATGCCTCACCCGTCTGTCACCCGGCCCGTATTACCCTCCTGACAGGTCAGTATCCTTTCAGGCTCGGGAACCCCGAATGGGGCACTTTCCCGGTATATGCAGAACAACAGACCCTGGCCCATGAATTAAAAAAATCCGGATATGTAACGGCTGTGGCAGGAAAATGGCAACTGTGCATGCTGAGGGATGAGCCCGATCATCCCCACCGGCTGGGTTTTGATGAATACTGCCTTTTCGGATGGCATGAAGGTCCACGGTATCACCAGCCCCTGATCTGGCAGAACGGAAAAATAAGGCAGGATGTAAAGGACCTTTATGGTCCGGATGTGTATAGTGATTTTTGCCCTTCCTGGCATATTATCCCATGGCGCTTATCCACGATGTATCCGATGACCTTGAAGTTCCTCCCCCGTACGGGCCAAAGGGCCGTTACGAAAACGTAAAAGAAATGGTTATGGAAACGGACCGGATTGTGGGTAAGATGCTGAAGGCTGTTCGTGACCTGAGACTTGAACGGAACCAATCATACCAGCATCGTCAGTCATGAAAACGGTAAGTTCATTGAAGAAAGAGTTTTTTCCATGGTAAACGGAAGACAAATTACCGGGGGGGAAACCAAATTGAATGACTGGGGAGTGCGCGTACCCACCATAGCCGTCTGGCCGGGTAAAATAAAAGAGGGGACGGTCTGTGATAAACTGGTTGACTTCAGTGATTTTCTTCCAGGCATTCTCGGGATGCTTGATCTCCCTGAACCGGAATATGAAATCAGCGGCAAAAGTTTTGCCGGGGCTTTAACAGGAAAAAATTACACTCCGCGTGAATGGGTATATGCCCAGAACGGGCCAGGACCGAACTGGATTCAATCATAAAGGATTTGAAATTGCAATGACCTGAACCCGGCGATTTTGGTCCGGGATGAAAGAACCGCGTGTCTGTTTATCGGCTTGTATCTATCCTTTCTTTTTGATCATTTCCTCTATCATGTCTGTTGTCAGGGATTTCGGCCTTTCAATGGAATACAGCATTGCACGGTCCCATATAACGTTCGCAGAAACACCAAGGGCTCTTCCAACCCCGAACATAACGGTATAGAAATCATACTCAGTAACCCCGTAATGCATCTGGATCACACCGGAATGAGCATCTACATTGGGCCATGGATTCTTGGCTTTTCCATGTTCTTTTAATATGGGGGGCACAACCTTATACAGTAAATCGACAAACTTGAACAGCTCATCATCTTTCATGTGCCTGAGTGCAAATTCCCTCTGCATCATATACCTCGGGTCAGTTTTTCTCAGCACTGCATGCCCGTAGCCCGGTATCACCTGGCCGGAATTCAGTGTATCCCAGACGAATTGTTTCATTTCATCTTCGCTCGGGATCTTTCCATCCCTTTTTTTATGAAGATCCATGATCCATTGAAGCACCGTCTGGTTTGCAAGTCCGTGAAGGGGGCCTGCAAGCCCGTTGAGCATGGAAGATAGTGAAAGGTGCATATCGGCCAGGGAACTCGAAACCAGGTGCCCGGTATGAGCACTCACATTCCCGCTTTCATGATCGGCATGAAGAATGAAATACATTCTTGATACCTCATCGTACGGCTTGTCTTTTCCCATCATGTGGGCGAAATTACTTCCAAAATCCAGGTTGGGATCTTTCTGTATCCTGTTCCCGTCATGATACAATTTTGTATAAATATAGGCAGCGATTTCAGGAAGTTTTGCCAGGATGTTCATGGTATCCTCATAGGTGGGATCCCAGTAGTCAAGTTTACTGGCCCCGCCGTGGAATCCGCGGTCGAATAATGATTCCTTGTGCATAGACAGCATCGCAGCAGAAAAAATAGTCATCGGATGGCTCCCGGCAGGAAAATTATCAATCACTTCACATACATACTCTGGCAGGATACTCCTTTTCCTGAATTCATCAATTACTTCATTAACTTCTTCTTCGGTTGGTATATCACCTGTCAACAGCAGATAAAACAGTCCTTCAACATAGGGCATCTCTGCACCGGGAGGTTTGGGAAGTTTTTCAAAAACATCCGGAAGAGTGTATCCGCGGTATCTTATTCCTTCTTCCGGATCAAGATAAGAGATATCGGTAACAAGACATTTTAATCCACGCATTCCTCCAAAAAGTTTTTCAACCGTTACCTGATCAATAACGGTACTGCAATTTTCTTTAACGAGTTTACGTATTCGGGGACGTTGTTCATCGATTTTTTCTGCAAGTTTCTGTTTAAGAGTTGTCATGATATAATTTATATTTAAGGATGGTAAAACCTTGAATATACTTATTTAAATGGTAAATACGAAACAATATCATTCCATGCGCAGGGATGGTAGACATGAAAAAGAGGCATTCGGAATTAAAAGTCTGCAGTCAGGCGAAGAGTAATATTTCTGGGTGGTTGGATGTCGCCGGGCCTGCCCATGTATTCCTTGTTAAGTACATTTTTTAATATTAATCCGGCACGTAAAAATGATGTGATGTTATACAGCAGCCTGGCATCCAGAACGGCGTATCCCTTATTGTTTTCCTCCCAGTAAGCAGGAAAGCCCGGCAGAATTATGTTCCCGAAAAGGGGATCGGTGAACACTTCATCGACCTTTTCCATGCGGCTGTTGTATACAAATGTGCATCCCAGAATAAAGCGTTTATACTTTAGTTCAGCATCCGATTTCAGGGAATGGCGGTACCGGTATTTAAGATAATTTGTGTTCCCATCATCGGCTGTATCCGGCACATTCAGATCCACGGGATGCATGTAGGTATATCCTGCCATCAGGGAAACGGGAAGGTTTCCGAATTTCCCGTTGCCGTATAAAGTCAGCTCAATCCCGGTGATTCTTGCATTCCCCACATTCTGTGCCATAAATCCGTAATCATCCAGTCCCGGTACTACCAGGCTGTCTGCCTGGTAAATATCAAAGAGGAATTCGATCATATCATTGTACTCTGTCCAGAATGCTGCCAGGTCAAGGTACCCGCTCCAGTCGCTTACCTTCAGTCCCTGTTTAAAGCCGATCTCCGAACTCCAGCCTGTTTCGGAAACCAGTGTCGGATTGGGGAAAATATTAAGAGAACCGACATTGGTCGCGGTATATTTTTCAGCAATTGAAGGAAACCGGTAACCCTGGCCAAATGAGGCCCGCAGATAGGAATGGTCATGGACCTGGAAATTCAGACCGGTCCTGAATACCGGGGTAGAGTATTCAACCTGCCCGTCAAGCACATAGCGCTCAAACCTCAGTCCGAATGATACGGTTAGGCCAGGAACGATCATCCCGTTGACCTGTGTAAAAACCGCCTGGTTCACACTGGTATGGTCACCGTAGAGTTCCGCGACGGACCTCGCCCAGGTCCCGGCAGCTCCGAAGGAGGTCTCGATCCTGCCGGCGAATTTCCTGTGGTATTTATATTCAGCATAAACCTGGTCCGATCGGTTATTCTTATCAGGAGCATCCGCGAAATCATTCCTGATGTGAAAGAACCGGGTTTTCAGGCTATGCTGAGCCCCGGAGGTTCCGAAGTATTCCAGGAAGGGATCAATATTGAACCTGTTTCCTTTCAGGGCTGAAACGGACTGTGGATTCTGCCTCCAGGCGCCGGATCTGGAATCGCGCCAGAGCAGAAAATCGGATTTATCAATAAGCATACTGTTCATATTAATCCCGTAGCTCAGTCCCCTGACAGAAGGATTCCTATGCCTGAGTCCGACGTTCAGCCTCGCCCTGTCCTGGTATTCATCCTCCCGGTATCCTTCATCCCTGAACAGGTTCCCTCCCATCACCAGGTCCAGGTTCCGTATCTTCCTCCGATGAGAAAAATCGATTCCTGCAAACAAAGGCTGCCTGTCCCACCAGATCAATTCCTTCCTGCCAGGATCAAGATAGAATCCTGAATAGGTGCTCAGCCGGGTCTGTGGAACATCCGTGGGATACCTGGTCCGGATGTTAAATACCCCGTTCAATGCAGACGAACCGTACAAAACGGAAGAAGCCCCTTTAATGATCTCAACCTGTGCAATATTCTCTACCGGCAGGTAATCCCACTTCACATCTCCGACATCCCCGGACAGAATCGGCAGGTCATCCAATAATACCAGTACCCTGCTGCCAGCGCCATAGCTGTAGCCGCTTCCTCCGCGTATTCCCGGTTGTCCGTCCAGGATATCAACACCCGGGGTCTGACGAAGAATTGTTTCCAGAGAAGTTGTGCTTGTATTGGCTATCCTGTCCGGCTTGATGATATCTACCGATACCATTACATCCGAAAGGCGCTGTTCATACCGGCCGGCACTGACCACGATCTCGTCCAGTGCGGTAACGGAGCGTTGCATACTGATATCCAGGAATATGGTATCCCGGTTATCGATATGAACGGTCCGGCTCGTTGCCTGGTACCCGAGGTATTGAAAATACACCGTGATGTACTTTTCGCCGGTTCGAATAAAATACCTTCCCTTTGCATCGGATATGGTTCCGGTTTTCTCCCCGGTAATAATACTGGCCCCAATAAGCGGTGCCCCGGTTAATGAATCGCTAAGCCTGCCCGTAATGACCGATATCTCCTGGGCTCGGGAAGAACACAGAAGTGTATTTAAAATCAATATTATCAGATATCTCTTCATACGCGATACGCCCGAACTACACAAATATAATAAATGCAGACCGTACAGGGATATTTGACTTTGTCAGGGTGCGGATCACCACGGTGAATTGTACAGGGAAATTCTGGATACACTTGTGCATGGCTTCAGGGTCGCCTCAGGTAATCTTATAAAATCAGGCATTTAATTAATAATTCCTATTTTTAATCATCAGTATCAGTATTAAGTAAACCTGACAGCCATGTTAATATTTACAGATTATCTGATTATTGCCCTGTATTTTGCAGTGATCCTTTTTGTCGGATTCCGGACCGGAAGAAAACAGAAAAAGGAAGAATTTCTTATTTCAGGCCGGCAGTTAAAATCCTTTCAGGCTACTGCCACTATCTTTTCCAGCAGGATCGGTGCGGCCATCCTGCTTACGTATACTGCACTGGTCTATATATACGGACTGGGGGCGTACTGGTATTTCATCGGTTCAGTGATAGGACTGTTTGTTTTCTACTTTTTTGGGAAAAAAGTCAAGAAGATCGCAAATGAACAGAATTTTTATACTCTTCCCGATTTTTTCTTTTTCTTCAAAGGACCATTTGCCGGGTACCTGGCGACTCTTATCACGATCATAATTATGTTCGGCTGGGTAGTGCTGAATTTTATTGCCGGGGCCAAGGTGATCTCAGAATACACACCGATCAGTTATAATTTTTCGGTTATTATTGTAGGTGTCATTATCCTCCTTTACCTGCTTGCAGGCGGATTTGACGCCGTGGTCAAGACCGATGTTATCCAGAGCATCGGTATCTTCCTGCTTTTTGTCCTGATGATGTACCTTCTGTTAACTACCAAGACCCGGCCGGAACTGATCTTTATGGATCTCTTCAGGATACCTGCAAAGGAAATTGTAAGTTTCTTCATTGCAGGGTTCTTTATACCCATGGCCTCACCCGAACTCTGGCAAAGGGTTTACGCCATAAAGGATGAAACCCATTTCAAAAGAAGCATTTTCTTTTCTTCCATATTTTATATTATTATCGGTTTCATCCTTCTTTTGATCGGACTGGTGATTCGTGCAGACATCCCCGATATCAGTGCCGAAACTTCCCTTATCGTTGGCTTCAGCAGGCTTTTGCCGGTGGGACTGGCCGGACTCTCGGTGGTCATCATCTACTCATCCGTCTCCTCCTCGGCGGATACCTATATGTTCACCGCAGCGTCTTCGGTAACACAGGATTTTCTTGAAAAAACGGGACTAACGCAAAAGGAGAACCTACGCACGACCATGCGGATCAGCATGGTCATCCTGATGATCCTGGGCATAGTCATGGCGCTGGTGCTAAAGGATATTATTGATACTACCTTTTTCTTTGTCTCCCTGACCATGTCACTCGGATTCCTGATACTGGTTATATGGATCTACCCGAGGATCAACCGGCACAGCGTTAATTTTTCAATCACTTTCTGCCTTGTCGGGGTGATTGTGCCCTCCATCCTGTACGGCATCTCGACCACATTGATCATATATGCATGGGCACTCTGTATCCTGGGACTTCTTATCGGGATCTTAATGAACTACCTGTGGCCCGCAAAATCTTGAAAGCACACATATAACCACTATAGATCGCCCCGGAGAATCCTCCCCCGATCCTGCTCCAGGCAGAAGCAAAATGCAGGTTTGGCAGGGCCGGGATTTCGTCCATTGCAACTCTCCCGGGAGACTGGGCAAAACCATATACTGCCCCCTGGGGATTCAGGGTATACCGCTCCACGGTTTTTGAGGTGCCTACCTCGTAAAATTCAATGGCCTCTCTGAATCCCGGTATCAATGCTTCAAGTTTTTCGATGAACCCCTGTGCCACTTCCTCTTTCTTTTGCCTGTATTCCTTCCGGCTGAGACCTTCCCATTGCAAGGTGTAATCGACACAGCAAACTGCCCCTACAGATTTTCCTTCAGGTGCCAGCCTGGAATCCACCTGCCCGTAATCTACGAAGGTAAAACTCCGCTGAGCGAAAGGTCCCCTGTTGTTTCCGCGTATATCCGCCTGGCTTTTCACCGAAGGATCGTAAAGAAAATATGAATAATTCCTGCTGCCTGTTTCCCTGAGAGACTTGTTAAATCCGAAATATACGGTCAGCAGGGAAGCTCCGATCTCTCGTGCGGCCACCTCTTTTCTCAATTTATCAGCATAGGATCCGGGAAGGCTGAAATTAAGCAGGGAGGGAATGGAAGCATTGACAATTATGTCATGTCCAAAGGCCTTCCGGGTTTCGGGGGTCCCTGCTTCAAATTTTGCATCCAAAGCTCCTGATTCCCCGGCCACTCTTCCGGCAGCCCGGTATTTCACACCAACGGCCTTGCCCCCCTCCACAATGATATCTGTGACAAGATGTTTCAGCAGGACCTTTCCACCATTTTTCTCTATGCTGCCGGCAAGAAAAGTGGAAAGCACCTGTGATCCGCCCTGTATAAAATTCCCCCCTCCTGAAAAATAACTTCCCTGGGCAACCGAGTAATAATTCAGGGAAAGGGTATAAGGATCGTCGTGAAAATAGCCCAGGTTCCCAAGAAGGATCAGCTTCAGGTCCTCGTCTCCCAGGATCGAATCCAGAAACTCCCCAAGACTGCGCTCCGGTTCTCCGGCAGATTCTTTCATGATCTTTTTTGCATTCAGGATGCGGTGGAAATAGGCCCGTATGCCCTCCTCCCCGGCAGGGAACAAACAGATTAGTGAATCTATCGCCATTTCAGGATCATGTGGCATCACGAAATCATAACGCCCGTTTACAAAGCGGTAAAACTCGGGCACTTTCAGGAAGGTCACCTCGTCAAAAACCCCGAGGTCCCGGAAGATCCTGGTTTTCATATCACGCGGATCAAGCCCGTCCATTTCATGCAGTCCCACTTCCATGGTAAAATCCTTTCGCCTGAATGTCGTGGCACATCCACCGGGCCGGTCATGCTGTTCGATCAGTAATACCTTGCGGCCCTCCTTAGCCAGTTTTGCACCTGCTGTCAGTCCCCCGAGTCCCCCGCCGACAACGATCACATCGTATTTCATAAGAAACTATTTATTTAAACGTGGCCTTATGCAACTTGCCTACTTCTTTGTATCCGGAATCGGGTATCGCCTGAACTCCGCATCCCGGTCAAAAAGATAGCGGTAAGTTATATAGTGTTTCGCCGAAACACTTCCCACGGACATGAAAACCTTTCGCATTTTCGGATTGAAGTCCCCTACCCATGAGAATTCAATCTCCTTGAAATGGCTTTTCCGCTTAAAAACTTCCGCCAGTTTCAAGATTATGGCCGCTTCAATGCCCATTCCCTGGTATTTGGGTACAACTCCCATCAGGACTCCCCTGGCCCTGGTCATTGTTTTCCTCTTTTTCAGGTAAAGGAACCTGAGCTTGTTCAGAAAATGAAGATTCCCGTTGAGATGCTTAAGTATTTGGTTAACATCTGGATACATTAAATAAATGGCAATGGGTTTCCCCTCATAGTAAGCGATCCAGATGAATTCTTCCTCGATTATGGCCTTTGCCTTTTTTATGGTTTTATATATGTATTCAGGTTTCAGAGGGGTAAAATCAGGCTTAAAAGTGGGCCATGTCGTATTGAAAACCTCCGCAAAATCATTGACATATTCCTGCGCATGCTTCCATTTGAAGTGCCTGAATTCATAACCGGGCTTTTTGGCCACCCAGGCTGCGATCTTCATGAATCTTTCAGGCAGTGGTTTGGTCACATCCAGGTGAAATCCCTCCTGTTTGTAATAGGTCTGGAAACCATAGTTCTCGAACAGCGCCTGGTAGTACTCATGGTTATACGCGATCTCGTACGAAGGGTGGGAGAAACCCTCGACCAGGAGTCCCCAGTACTTGTCCGTCTCCCCGAAATTAACCGGCCCGTCCATCGCCTCCATGCCTCTTTCAGCCAGCCAGTTTCTGGCTGTGTCAAAAAGCAGGAATGCAGCCTTTTCGTCATCAATGCATTCGAAAAACCCGACCCCCCCGGTTGGCTGGTCATGCAGCTCATTTGCCTTATGGTTGATAAAGGCCGCAATTCTTCCGATCAGTGCCTTGCCTGAATCCCTGAGGATCCACCTTGTGGCCTCGCCATGCTTGTAAAAAATATTGATACCGGGATCAAATATGGCATCGATCTCTATGTCGAGCGGACAAACCCAGGTATCATGCCGCCTGTAGATATGGCGGGCTACATCCAGAAACTCCTTTCTGGTTTTTTTATCTGTAACAGGTATGATATTCATGAATGCCACGCCCACTTATACTGATTTACCTGAATAGATCTGTTCTAGCTGGGCACTGTACTTCCCGGCAATGAATTTGCGCCTGAGCTTCAGTGTCGGTGACAATTCTCCAGTAGCCGGCGACCATTCATCGACGACAAGTTTGAAACGTTGTATGCGTTCAGGCTCATTCAAATGAGCGTTTATACGCTTCACCTCATCGGATAGAGCCCGTAAAACTTCAGTGTCCCCGATCATGGCTTCCTGGTCAGGAACGGATTTGTTCATCGATTCAAACCAGTCACGGATGTAGGCAAAATTCGGTGAGATCAGGGCAGAGGCAAACTTCTCATGCTCACCCACAACCATCAGCTGGTCAATATAGAGTGATTCCTTAAGTATATTTTCGATGATCTGGGGGGCCACAAATTTTCCGTTTGAGAGTTTGAATATTTCCTTTTTCCGGTCGGTGATCATGAGAAACTTATCTTCTTCCCACGAACCTATATCGCCTGTATGGAACCAGCCATCCTCACTAATGACTGAGGCGGTAAGCTCCGCATTCTTATAATAACCGATCATAACGTT
>JAUVKJ010000268.1 GCA_030592145.1 Bacteroides sp. | reverse complement strand
AGCATACCGGGATGGGACGACAGCGGGACCACCCACCCTGAGGAAATGGTACTGATTACTCAGAACCTGAAGGAGGTGAAGCAGATCATGACCAATTACGTGGGGATCGTTCGATCAGACCTGCGCCTGGAAAGGGCCACGGCCAGGCTGGAGATTATTTACAAGGAGACAGAAACGCTGTATAAAAAATCACGGGTTTCATTGCGGATCTGTCAGCTGCGCAACCTGATCAATGTTGGTTACCTGGTCATTAAAATGGCACAGGCCCGAAAGGAGAGCAGGGGACTGCATTATAACCTTGACTATCCCAGGCGGATTGAAAACAAATAATACCCCCTATTTATCCCAGAACGATCCAACAACGTCGGGTCTGTAGTCTCCGTACTTTTCATCGATTTGCTGCAGCAGGGAAAAAACCTCATCCACATCCAGGGTTGTAAGTAATTTATACCGCATCTCTTTAAAATGGGGGAGCCCTTTGAAATAGTTGGAAAAGTGCCTGCGCATTTCATACACACCCACCGGTTCTGATTTAATCTCCACCGATTTTGAAAATTGAAGCTTTGCCATTTCCACTTTATCCGAAACCGATGGATCGGGAAGCAACTCCCCATGCTCCAGGTAGTGCTTGATATGTCCAAACAGCCAGGGCTTTCCAACGGCTGCCCGCCCGATCATGATCCCGTCCACACCGTAGCGATCATATGCCTGTTTTGCTTCAACAGCCGAGGTAATATCCCCGTTGCCAATGATGGGAATGTGCATCCTGGGATTGCGCTTAACTTCTCCGATAAGGGTCCAGTCGGCTGTGCCTTTATACATCTGTGCCCGTGTCCGTCCATGGATGGTGAGTGCTTTGATCCCCTGGTCCTGCAGCTGCTCGGCCACTTCCACAATATTTTTGCTGTTTTCGTCCCAGCCCAGCCGGGTCTTTACAGTCACCGGTACGGTAGAGGCCTCTACAATGGCACGTGTCATCTCCATCATCAGGGGAATGTTCGCAAGCATACCGGCACCTGCGCCCCTGGTGGCAATTTTACGGACCGGACATCCGTAATTGATATCGATGATCTCAGGTTTTGATTCGAGTACCTTGAATGTGGCTTCCACCATTGACTCAACAATATGTCCATAAAGCTGGATACCCATGGGTCTTTCGTATTCAAAAATATCCAGCTTCTTTACACTTTTCCCCCCATCCCTGATCAGACCATCAGACGAAATAAACTCGGTGTACATTACATCCGCTCCGAATTTTTTACACAAGTACCTGAAGGAAGGATCGGTAATATCTTCCATGGGTGCAAGCAGCAGGGGCTGATTGCCGAGATCAAGATCATCAATTTTCATTGTGATAAAACGGTGTAGGTTTTAACGATTCAAATTGCTTTCTTTGTGCATTAAATCCGCCATAAAAATACAAAAATTAACGCGTGAGAGAAGCCCTGCTTGCCGGATTGAAGCCGGCTGAGAAATTCCTGTTTACGGTTGTGATACTTTTTATTCTCGGACTTCTCTTTCAGTTCCTGGGAGCCTTCCTGGCAGCATGGATCTACGGTTTTGGAATTTCGGAGATATTTTCGCTGGGGACATTCGATGATCCTCAATATATTGCTGCTTCCAAATTGATCCAGATACTTGGATCGATAGGAACATTTATCATTCCGGCTTTCCTCTTTTCATATCTTTTTGCAGGGGATATATTTTCTTATTACCAGTTTCGCAATCCCACCGGGAGCGTTCCAGTCCTGTTAACCGTAGTAATGATGATTTCGGTAATTCCGTTTATCAATTATTTGGCTGAAATCAATGCGGGAATGGAGTTCCCGGTCAAGGCAATAGACAGGCTCTTCCGGACCCTTGAAACTGAAGCGGAACAGATTATGAAGGCCTTCACTGCTACCCGCACTGTGGGTGGACTGCTCATCAACCTTATAATGATTGGAGTTATCGCTGCAGTGGGAGAGGAATTAATCTTTCGGGGACTCCTTCAACGGTTGTTATATGACCTGGTGAAAAATGTACACGTAGCCATCATTATTACAGCCATTCTTTTCAGTGCCTTTCATTTCCAGTTCTTTACATTTATGCCCAGGTTTGTTCTTGGTATCATCATGGGCTACCTGATGTTCCTGGGCCGGTCCATCTGGTTTCCGATCATTGCCCATTTTGTAAACAATGCCATGGGTGTGATTTACTATTACTTCAATTCACGGGGAAGTGCCGATGACATGCTGGAGGAAATAGGTACCAGCTCAATGATGCCAATGGCTGCATTGATCAGCCTGTTGTTGTTTGCTCTCTTTTTTGTGATGTGGTATTATCGGTCAGCAGGAGCCTTCAGCCAATCTCCTCTATTCGGGGAGACTGAAAAAGATTAGCATTCCCCAGTTCACTTTTCCTGAATACATACACCAAACCGTACTCGGCTGACTTCTCACGTCTCATTTCCTCGGGCAGTTCATTGAAGGTATGCTCTACCTCGTTCCAGATCTGCTGGATCACTCTATCCACCTCTGAACGCTTTTCATTTAATTGTTCCTGGGCCCGCTGACTTCTTTTCTTCAGGCTTTTCTGGTAATTATGGTATTCCATGAATTTGTCAAAATGGACGTTCAGGACGGCAATGGTTGGGTTGGTAATGGGACTCAGGCAATTAATCTTCCTTTTCTGTTCGCCTTCGATCAGTTGCTGTCCCCATTTAATCACTTCTTCCTCTGAGTTAAGGGAAGGGACTTTCTTTTCTCCATCTTCCAGACCGAAAAAACTTCTGGTTTCAGGGACCAGGTCGCCTCTTGAAATGGCCATATTAATCACCTGGATAAAATGGGAAATATAGAGCCGGGCCTTTTTCAGGCGCTTCTGATACTCCTTGTTTTTATCCGCCTGGATGTTCAGCGAATTCCTGTGCTCGTAAATTGCGTTCTCAAAACCAGGAAGCACCGATTGAATTTTCCTGTAGGAGGTCGGGCTGAAAGCAAGTTTAAACGGAGGAAGATCCTTTCCTCTCTCATATGCAGACTTGAGGGATTTCAAGCGTGCCGAGTCTGTGTTAGGTAAACGGCGATAGGGCATGTTAGTAAAAATGTTAATATAAAGTTGAAAACGGGCGGTTCACTGCGAATATAGGAATTTATTATTACCGTACAACTCTATTCGCAAATTATTTACGGTATGTGAATGAAAAGGTTACATAATTTGGAGAATTGTTTGGATATTTTTTTTCGTGATCTGGTTTGTGGTGTACAACATGCGTTTTGTTGCCTGAAGTTTATGAATGAAAAAGGCCGTTTGTCAAAAATTGAAACTATTTTTAGGGAAAATCACAGCGCATTATGTTTACAAAAGAAGTCTACTGGCAGAGAAGAAACCTTTTGCG
>JAUVKJ010000035.1 GCA_030592145.1 Bacteroides sp. | reverse complement strand
TATGGCCCTGGATTCTGAATGCTCAAGAATGTTTTCAATCTCCTTTGGCAAAAAATCCGGCAGCAGGGGAACCACTACCGCTCCCATGAAACTAATGGCGAAATAAGCAATTCCCCAGTTGGGCATATTGGTGCTCAGGATCGCTACCCTGTCGCCGGGTTGGATATTCATTGCCTCCAGGCACCTTATCACTGATCCAATATGCGTTTGAACTTCAAAATAGCTTAGTGGCTTCTCTCCTACAAAGGAAAGTGCATTTGCATTTCCATGCTTTTCAACCATTTGGCCGAACATGGCGGGGAAGGTTAATTTCATATGATCAAAAGTACTACAATTTTAAACACTGCCTGATTTATTCATAACTTAAAGGGCGAAAATGGCGGGTAAAAAAGATTATCATAAGACACTGGAGCTTGACCGGGATGCCAGTCCGGAGGAGATCAAACAAGCCTACCGTAAAATGGCAAAACGATATCACCCGGACATCAACAAATCTCCGGATGCTCATGAACGGTTTATTGAGATTACAGAAGCGTATGAAATCCTGATCAACCGGGATCTGCACGAGTATTACATCCACCGTGAGAAATCATCCGATCCTGAATTTATGCGTGCCCAGTACGAAAGAGCACGCAGGGAGGCCCAGGAAAGCGCCCGGCGTTATGCCAGTATGAAATTTGAAAAATTCAGGCAGGAACAGGAAGCATTTAAGAAAAGCGGCTGGCATGACCTTATTTTAACCCTTCGTTATTTTACACGTATCCTGCTGTTTCCTTTAACAGGGTTTTTCATCATCATCCCGCTGATCAGCGATGAGGTTTCTGAACATCCTACCGGATACATAATATTCTGGCTTCTGGCCGGTATGCTAATTTTCTTTTTTATCAATAACTGGAAAAACTATCTGAGGCTCGATGCGTACTACTACCATTGGAAAGATCTCGGCAGGCTCTGGAAAGAGTCCTTCATAAAGACAGACCAGGAATGTTATTACTGTCCGGGACATATGGCCATGGCTTTCCCTTACCGGGTTTCCATATTCCGGATAAGGAGCATACAGTACAGAACATACGGTGGTCAGTATGGAAAGAAGGGAGGCACCAGCAGGGAAATGAAAACCGTATGTATCCCCAGGAGCCGGAAGGCATTTTTCATACACTCTCTTTCATCCTTTATCAAAATTATCAGTCTTCTCGCCAGCATGATCTTCATTACACGGAATCCATACGCCAGTTTCAGCCTGCCTTTCGGGCTGGTGACAGGGGGCATTCTTTCGGGTACCGTACTGCTGGCTTCAGGCACCCGGCCCAAAGTTTCTTACCTGCTCAGCTACGGTATGCTGATCAAATTCCTGGTCTGGCTTATTATGATCTTGTTCTTTGGCGGATATGCTGCTATCTTTCTTTTCTTTGACCCCATGCTGGAGGCTTTGCTCAGGTTTATTTCAAAAGACCGCCTGTTTATCCCCCTGACACGGCAGTACCCACAGCTTTACCGCCTCTTCTGCCAGCAATACCAGCTGTATCTTGAACTGCCGGTATGGTCTGTGATCAGCCCTCTCTTCAGGTGGCTGTTCTAACATACGGGCACAGCAAAACAGGTCGTACATACCGTAATGTCAACCTGTCCTTCCTTGTTTCCAGTTATTTCCGTGTGGTGAGTTAGTAATGGATTTACTGCTCCCGGGGGGGTCTGGCCTGATTCACACGTAATTCCCTGCCCTTAACTTCCGTACCGTTCAGTTCATCAATTGCCTTCTGGGCCGCAGCGTCATCAGCCATTTCTATGAACCCAAATCCTTTGCTCTGATCTGTGTACTTGTCTCTGATGATCTTAACTGAAGTAACTTCCCCGTACTCTGCGAAAACTTTTTCAAGGTCTTCTTCCGAAATGTTGTAATTGAGATTTCCTGCGTAAATGTTCATTTCAAAATAATTAAATTCAACAGGCAAATATATAGATTAAATATTGTAATTGTCAAATCAATTTTCTTTTTTACAGAATAATAAACACTTTCATAAGTTATTTTCAGTATGAAAACAACACAAAATCAATGAATTAAGGATATGAATCTTGAAATTATTACGTTTGGCATCCGTTAAAAAGGTATATTTGAAAGATTTGTACATTTGTTCTTTAAATCTAAACCGGTCAATCACTTATGGATCATAACAAGGAGATTTTGTACGAGAAACCCAGGAAAAAAACACCTGTGTTTCTTATTATACTGGTAATTGCCCTGGTTTGCGCCGTGGGATACCTGGGATATACCTATTATGAATTAAAAAAGCAATCCGAAATTGAAAAGGCTGAGTTAACCAGGCAGAGGGAAAACCTTGAAACGGAATTAATGGAAATATACGTCGAGTATGACTCCCTTAAGTCTGAAAACGATACCATGAACATTAAATTGCAGGCCGAGCAGGAAAGGATAGAACGCCTGCTTAAGATCAGCGCCAACAATATCTACAAGATCCGCATTTATGAGAAGGAACTCCGGACCATTCGCAAGGTGTTAAGATCTTACGTCGTTCAAATCGATTCACTCAATATGGCCAACGAGGAACTGAGGGCCGAAAACCTTGAGGTCCGGAAGCGGCTCCGGAGGTCGGAAACCGAAAGAAATGAGTTATCCGAAGCCAAGGAGGAGCTGACAAGCAAAGTGGAAATGGCTTCCATCCTGAGCGCAAAAAATATTGTCCTTACTGCGCTGAGAAACGACAAGGGGCGGGAAACAACGCGTTATGACAAGGCTATACGTCTAAAGACCTGTTTTACACTCAGGGAAAATTCCATCCTTGAAGCAGGACCTAAAATTATCTACATGCGGATCGCCAGACCCGATAATGTGATCCTTACAGCAGGCGTGAATTTTTTTGATTTTGAAGGAGAACAAATCGTTTATACCGCCAGCCGGGAGGTAAGTTATGAAAATATAGATGTGGATCTTTGTATTTACTGGCAGAACGACGGACAACTCGTTCCTGGCGAATACAAGCTGATCCTGTATGCCGGCGGGCATCAGATCGGATCCACAAGTTTTGCTTTGAAATAATTATTAAATTCTAAACAAATGAAAATTGGCGTTATTATCGGCCGGATCGGCGGTGTTGACGGGGTTGCCCTGGAAACTGAAAAATGGATCGAAGTGTTTCAGCGAATGGGACACAAGATCTTCATCCTCTCCGGCCAGTTTGAAGAAAGGCCCATGCACAGCAGTTATGAAACACTGGTTCCGGAAATGTCATTTTTTTCCCCCGAAAGCTTCTGGAGCCAGAAAAAAGCTTTCTTCCACCCTGAGACAAATCCTGCTGAATTGATCGATCATATTGATCTGTACAGCAAGGTGATCTATAAAAAGATCCTGGAATGGATACAGGAAAAAAATATCGACCTTATCATTTCTGAAAATGCTTCCTGCCTTCCCTCTCATCTTGAAATGGGTCTCGCAATTAAAAATGTGGTGAAAAAGACCGGGATCCCTACCATTACGCATGACCATGATTTTGCCTGGGAAAGAGGAGACCGCTACCAGTCACCCCATAATACAATAAACGAATATGTGGAATCTCATTTCCCGATGCGCCTTCATAATGTCAATGCCGTTATAAACACTCATGCCCAAAATACCCTGAGGGATCGTTTCGGCAGGGAATCGGTAAATGTTCCGAACGTCATGGATTTTGACATTCCCTACGGCGTTCCAAACGATCATAACAAGAGCATTAATAAGGTGCTTGGCTACCGGGATGATGATATTCTTCTTTTCCAGATCACCCGCGTGGTCGAACGAAAAGGCATTGAAACTGCCATTGATCTGGTTCATCAGCTCGAAGATAAAAAGATCAAGCTGGTGATCACCGGGAATTATGCAGACGACGAGGGAAACAAGTATTATAATGACCTGGTTCTCCAGATTCATGATCTTAAACTGGGAGACAGGGTGCGGTTTGCATACCATTGTTTCCACAATAAGGGTTCTGGTAACCTGGGTGAAGATTGCGGTTATTCCCTTTCCGATGCATATGCACGCGCCCGTGCCTGTACTTATTTCAGTATCTATGAAGGATTTGGAAATGCTTTTGTTGAGGCAGTACTGGCCAGGCGGCCCATTTTTGTAAACAATTATGAGCCGGTCTACTGGCCGGATATCGGCAGCAAGGGATTCAGGGCCGTTATGCTTGAAAACAATGTTATAACCACGGAAGCACTTGAAGAAATGAAAAAGGTCATCTATAATGAGAAGATAAACAGGGAGGTGGCCGAACATAACTTTGAACTGGGAAAAATTCTGTTCTCGTACGAAACGCTTCGGAAAAAACTTGAGGAACTCATCGAAAAAGCTTTAAAGGCTGCCTGATCAAAGGAACAATTCCCTTATGATATGATCCGATATAAACATGCCTTCGCGGGTCAGGATCAGTTTGCCGCCAACACTTGAAATTTTACCGCTTTTGGTATACGGAGCTGAGTGCTTCAGAATATGCCTGTAATAATCCTCTCCCCATTCACGCCTGATGTGTTCAATATCCACTCCCCACATGGTCCGCAGGGAGGTCATCAGGTAATCGTGAAACCGGGAATTATTGTCGGGCATTTCCTCTTCATGAACCCTGTTTCCTTCCATTATTCTTTTCATGTAGCTGGCATTTCCTGATATGTTCCATCGTCTGGTATTGCCATTAAAAGAATGGGCAGAGGGACCAATCCCCAGGTATTTTTCGCCTTTCCAGTATGCAGAATTATGCTTTGATATGAATCCCGGTAGTGCAAAATTGGAAATCTCATAATGCTGGTATCCATGTTTCTCCATCCGCTCACAAAGGATATTGTAATGGTCCAGGCTCCTGTTCTCATCCAGGGGAACGATTTTTCCTTTCCTTCGGCGGTAATCCAGTACGGTTCCCTGTTCGTAAGTTAAATGATAGGCGGCCAAATGTGTCGGGCGGTATTTCAGTGCGATCTCCAGGTTTTCCATCCATTTTTCGTTGTTCAGGACGGGAAGTCCATAGATCAGGTCCAGGTTCAGATTGTCAAATCCTGCTTTACGTGCGTATTCCAGGCAGGCTTTTGATTGACGGGAATCATGTCCGCGTTTCATGAATTCCAGGTCTCCGTCATGAAAAGACTGTATTCCTATGCTCAGGCGGTTGATCCCGGTCTGCCGCAGGGATGAAAGATACACCGGGTTCAGATCATCCGGATTTGCCTCCAGGGTGATTTCTGCATGTTCCTTTACAATAAAATATTTCCGGATGGCTTTGAATATCCGTTCGACCTGTTCGGTTTCCATAACAGAAGGCGTGCCGCCACCCAGGTAAATTGTATCAAGCTCTTCGCCCTCCAGGAAATTTTTTTCTGCTTTTATCTCCTTTTCAATTGCCTCCAGCATAGGTTCAAGCTGAACCAGGGAAATACTGAAATGAAAATCGCAGTAATTGCAGGCGTCCCTGCAAAAGGGGATATGGATGTACAACCCGGCCATTTTAATCCCTGTCTGTAATATATCCTATCACAGCGTTCGATACGGCTCTGGGTTCAGGCGGAAGGGAATAAATGTTTTTCTCGTATTCATGATTGTACGGAGAGATGTTTTTTGTATGTCCGTCGACCACAAGTGTGCTGCTGCCCCCGGGGTCGAATCCCATGGCATCCCTGATATTGAATTTCTGGAGGATTTCCGCCATATCTTGATGCGTGGCGCCGACGGATTCACGTATCCTTCCGTTGATGGTAAGAACGGAAAGATTTCCGTATGCATCGATTCCCACGGCAATTTTTGGTCCCCTCATATCCGTGTAATCAAGCCTTGCCGCCTGGGTAATGATGGAATTCCGTGTTTTCCATCCTTCCTTTTTCATATTTATACAGACCTTCCCCTGAGAAAGCAGCATTGGGCCGGCTTCCACGGCATGTTCAACATCTTCCAGTCCGTTTAGTTTCAGTTGTATTCTTTTGTCCGGTACGCTAAGTTCTTCAGTGAACACGTCGTTACGGATCGACAATGTAAGACCAACCGGTATGATTGGTACGGCATCTGCGCCCCTGATCACTTCCTTGACCCGGGTTCCGGCCAGCCTGACAATAATCCTGCCGGCGGCTTGTATTTCCTTTTTGTCATGCAACAGGTCATAATAAGCATACGGAATATCCGGGTCCATGCTGTTGTATGCTTCTGCCCCGAAGCAAATCCTTGCATTGCCGGCAGATACTTCAAATCCTTCCGAAACATTTACCTGTTTTATCCCGATTCTGCCATCGGAATATATGAGCATGGCCGCTTTGTTGAACAATGGCGCGGAAAGTACTTCATATTCGGATATGATCATTCCCAGGGGAGATCCTATATAGGTCTCCGGCAATCCCAGTTTCCCTACCAGTTCCGGGTTCAGAATATAGCCTCCATTCCAGGCAATTTTTGCGGGAATATTTATATTTTTTTCGAATTCCTTACAAAAAGCGGTAACTCTCATGGGTTTTTCTGTCGAAGAAACTGTAACGAATTTCCATTTTTTCCCGGAACCGGCTTTTTTTGCATTTGCAATCACGCCGTTCCAGGGATGTCGATCTTTATAAACTCCACTTACGTACCGGTATTCAACTTCAGATGCATTTTTAATTGTACCCCGGAGCTTTTCCAGCACATGCCTGACGGGCGACCCCCCTGATTCTGCGTCATCCTGAAGTTCTTTCAGTATCTTCCTTTCTCCCATCTCTTTGCATAATTGCCGGTACAAATCGCTTTTCAGTGTTTCGCTTAGTTCCCGGGCCGTCTGAACGGGGGTTGGGTAGGCAAGGGTGGGCCTGATTCCGGCCGGCACAAATTGAATATACCCGCTATTCATTGGAATGCCAAGCAAATTGGCACTTATCTGGCTCCTCGCTTTCCCGATATGAAAACGGTCCATGGAAATTATATCCGTCATCACGGTTGCATTCCTCCGGTTTGAAATCATGTAGCCCCCCTCCTGCTGTATCCTTCGCAGAACCTTCAGGGCTTTGCCTCCCAGCTGTGGGAAATGTATGCCAACACTCAATTGCTCGGTGGACACGATCCTTAAAATGCGCATTTTATATAAAAGTTTCAGCTCTTCATTTTTACCCTTTTCGATGTATTCGATGATCTCAGCTTTGTTAAGCTGCCTGACAATTGGCCTTTCCTGTGCAAACAGGTAAACCGGGGCGATGTTCATGCCGGTGTTTTCAAGCATTGATTCCGTCAACTCCTCCTCGATTTTCAGTCCCATTCTGGACCGCACGGACTGTAAAGCAAAAAATTCAAGTTCGTAGGTCAAAAATACTCCTGGAAAATACGCAATTGGTGAATTTTCATGCATTTTTTCCATTAGTTTGTCACGGTCGTCGATGGCCAGCACCAGACTCGCGGTCAGCTGTGCAAGCGCAAGGTTCCAGTCGGTGAAAAAATGAGGGCTTTCTTCAATGTGTACCCTTATCCTGGGCTTAATGATCTTATTGTATAATAAATTAATAACGCCCGTGATTTCCTGGATGGTGTAATCCTGGTAAGGATAGTGGTTTTTGTTCCGGTACCTGTACGACATTGAATGATCATGCCGTATATCATCTTCTCCTTCACGGTAATGAAAAATATTATCCACTGCATTGTAGAATGCTGTCGATTTTTCATTGGGTATTTTCTCATACGCGGGATCCCGGTTGATGATCTCACGGGCAAAATTCATTGCAATACCTTTGAACATTTGTTGTTCAACCCTGAAAAAGCTCGGATCGATAAGAGATTTCAGCAGCAACATAAAAGAAAGCCTGCCGTATCCAGGCATGTAATTACGGTATTTTGTATTCAGAAGGGCATCCAGGTCCTCGTTTTTAAAATTCGCTAGCTTACTGAATATTTCAAGCGCATTTTGTGTGTTTTCCATTGATTCCCGGTTCGGCAACAATTGTCTGTACAGGCGAAAGCATATTTCCATCAGGTTTTCTTCGAGTGAGTGCAGGCTGTACCTTTTTAACACAGCATTCCGGTTGTGAAGTACTTCCTCAACATATTTGTTGGGGAAAAAGACCCTGTCGGTTATTTCTCTTGCGTGCCTTTTGTTTATGTTCTTCCCGTCAAATTCTATTACTTTCAGACGGTCCTGTTCCTCCAGATGCTCACCGATCACTTCCCTGTACACATCCATGGGTTCATACCTTCTGCATATGATAGGGGTTCCGCATGCAGTGGCTTCAATGATCGGGAGCCCCCGGCCCTCCGTCTCGCTTGGAAGAAGGATCAGGGATGCAATATTGTACAGTTCAGGGATGCCCACCGGTTTTTCAAAGCGCTTTTTAAAAGAATCCCTGTCCAGTTCACTGAACAGGCAAGCCATGAATATACGTTCTCTGTATTCCGGTTTCAGCACATCCATAAATTTGTCAAAGTTTTTTATTAGTTCTTCAAAATAGGAGTATTGCCCGATGGCTATGGGGCCTGTGATCAGCAGGGTCAGTTTCAGGTTGGAATGTTTTTCAAGATGGTCAATAAATACCGTATCCTGAAAAAGCCTTTTGATAAGGCGAAATCCCAGTTCTATTTTTTTTCTCGATATGATCCTGGTGGGTTGCAAAAATACGATGTTCTCGGTTGAAAAATTTTCAACGGCCCTGGTTTTGGTACCAATGAGTATAGGCCTGGGATTTTTCTCGCCCACAAGTTTGTTGTGTATAACATCCTTTACCGAATAACCCACCAGGGTGTTTTTATACCTGCTCAATATTTTCTCAAACTGCAGGTACGCATTTATCTTTTTTCTTTTCGAAATGTTCAGGTATATGTTCGTATCGACCGCCGTACCTATCTCACACACATTAGCCGGGTTATGCCCGTTCTCCTTTATCAGGTGTTCCACTTGTCCCCTGTTAATGTTCACGTTTATCCATGATCTCGATTCCCAGGGAAAGATCATTTCGATGATGGAGAAAAACTCTCCTATGCCGGCATTTGTAAAGAAAAAATCCCGGGGTCCCCTGCCAGCTCTTTTCAGCTTGATATCAATGGGTCTATGGCCCCCTTCCCAGTAAAAATCATGATTATTGTTTATAACCGGAATGCCCATGTATTCTGAAATAAGAACCAGTGCCAGGCTGTAAGCAACATTGCCCGGATTGGAGCATACATTAATTATAAACAGAAGCGAAATATCATTGTCCTCAACATACCTGCCCATCTTTTTACATATCTTTTTTACCTGCTTCCACAGTTTCAGGATCAGGGCATTGTACTCCGGACTTCCGCGTTCCAGTTTTGTAAAATAAAAATCTTCGTATAGTTCCCAGTCGTTAAAACCCCTAAGATCACGCATCTCAAGCTTTTTTGCGTCGGGCCGGATCAGGTCTTCTGATTCCGGGAAAAATTGACCTGCTATATAATGCATTTCCATTTCCGGAAACCTGCTGCGCAGTATCTTTGAATACTTTTCCACCTCCATTGTCACCCCGTCAACCGAATAATGAAAGCTTGCAAATGCCATGGCCCGTTTGTTCAGATAACCCCTGAAATCTTCGAATTCTCCATGAAATTCACATGTGGGGATGGGCTTATTTTCCTTAAACCTATCAAGGTATAAGCCCAGATCAAACCAGGTCAGGATCTTCTCCTGGTTGATTTCTCTCATCATCTCCTCTGCTGTCATCCTTTTCATAATAAAATATATTTATTGTCATTTGTCTCGTGTAAATTCCTCTGTAAAAATTTTAAATTTACAGCAGCAAACTTCTGTTAACCTTGAAAGTTCATGGACGTTTCATTAGGTAATTTAAGAATTTTTTAGCTGTCCCTGAAACACACGGACCTTTAATGAATAAGATAATCAAGTACTGGAAGACCCTGGCATGGTCCGTTTTTATGTTGTTTGTTTTTCTTTTACCATCCGATAATCTGTCAAAGGCTCCGTCAATTCCCTGCCTGGATAAGGCAATTCATATAATATTGTTTGCTGTTTTTACCTGGCTCCTTGTGTGGGACCAGACCAGTATCCGCACATTAAAACGTCCGGCTTTTCGAAATTACATTACTGCGCTAATCCTGGCTTTTTTGTTCGGATCAGCCATTGAACTGCTTCAGGAGGCAAGCTGTTTAGGGCGAAGTGCCGAGTTAAGTGACGTAATCTGTGATATTACAGGTAGCCTG
>JAUVKJ010000340.1 GCA_030592145.1 Bacteroides sp. | reverse complement strand
GTGACATTGTGGTACTTCAGTCAGGAGACCGTGTCCCGGCCGACCTTCGGCTATTTAATAACAGGGACCTTCAGATTGACGAGGCTGCCCTAACGGGGGAATCCCTGCCGGTGGAAAAGCGGACCGATCTGCTACCAACCGATACCGTGTTGGCAGACCGCCGCAATATGGCTTACTCATCAACCCTTGTTACCTATGGAACCGGAACCGGGGTGGTAGTTGAAACCGGTGATGATACAGAGATCGGGAAGATCAACCAGATGATCTCTTCCGCAGATGTCCTGGCTACTCCCCTGACACAAAAAATTACCAGGTTCAGCCACCTGGTATTATGGATAATACTAGGACTTTCGGGTATTACAATCGTTGTTGGAGTTTTAAGGGGCCTGCCCCTTAATTCAATTTTTCTCGAGGCTGTAGCTTTGGCCGTAGGAACCATTCCTGAGGGGCTCCCTGCAGTTGTTACCATAACACTTGCCATTGGAGTATCCCGTATGGCAAGGCGAAGGGCTATTATTCGCAAACTCCCTGCAGTTGAGACGCTTGGTAGTACGACAGTCATCTGCTCCGATAAAACCGGCACACTAACCCAGAACGAAATGACTGTTCAGAAGATCCTGGCTGGCAAATCCGTCGTTGATGTCCTGGGGACCGGCTATCATCCTGAAGGAGAGTTTACCCTGGATGGTGTCGAACTGGAACCGGAGGACATGCCACTGCTGAAGGAGATTCTTAAATCCGGACTCTTATGTAATGATTCAAAGCTTGTCCGGAGTGAGGATACCTGGATAGTTGAAGGCGATCCTACCGAAGGAGCCCTGCTCTCATCCGGTCTGAAGGCCTCTTTTACGTTGGAATCATTAAACAAGGAGTTCCCCAGATCCGATACCATCCCATTCGAATCTGAATACCAGTACATGTCAACTCTTCATAAATCCGGCAACAAGTCCATGGCATATATTAAAGGATCTGTTGAAAAACTTCTTTCGGCCTGTACCCAGGCACTGGATGAAAAAAGTAATAAAGCGGATCTGGACAGTAAGAGAATAGAAGAAACTGTTGAAAAGTTTGCTTCACAGGGTTTAAGGGTTCTTGCTTTTGCCAGGAAGGATTTTCCGGATAAGCAGAAAGGGATTGAGCATGAAGATATTAAGGAGGGCTTGACATTTCTGGGACTGCAGGCAATGATCGATCCTCCCCGCCCTGAGGCTATAGATGCTGTAAAAACCAGTCATGATGCCGGGATTATGGTAAAAATGATCACCGGTGACCATGTAGGCACTGCAACAGCCATTGCAGGGAAACTCGGTATACTGTCTGAGAAGGATATAACATCTAAAGGTGAAAAGAAGGGCATCACAGGGGCTGAGCTTGCAAAACTTGGTGAAGCAGAGTTTCAGAAAGCTGCAAGTAAATACCATGTCTTCGCAAGGGTAAATCCTTCCCAGAAGCTGGATCTGGTAAAATCACTGCAGGCTGAAGGTGAGACCGTTGCCATGACGGGGGATGGAGTCAACGATGCCCCGGCCCTCCGGCAGGCAAACATAGGGATCGCCATGGGAATTGCCGGGACAGAAGTTACCAAGGAAACTGCGGATATGATTCTTACGGATGATAATTTTGCCAGTATCGAAGCAGCTGTGGAGGAAGGCAGGGGTGTATTCGATAACCTCATCAAATTCATTGCCTGGACCCTGCCTACCAACTTTACCGAAGGCGGTGTAATACTTATCGCTTCCCTGTTTGGCCTTGCACTTCCGCTTATGCCGCTGCAGATACTCTGGATCAATATGGCCACATCCGTTTTCCTTGGAGCCACACTGGCTTTTGAGAAAAAAGAACCGGGTATTATGAGCCGGCCTCCTGTCGCCTCCGATGTATCCATATTATCGAGGCCAGTAGTAATAAAAATACTTTGGAAATCTGCCCTGCTGCTTATTGCTGTATTTGCCTTATACGAATTAGCCCTGAATTACGGACTGAGCATTGAATCAGCCAGGACCGGGGCAGTAAACATGATCGTATTTGGAGAAATTTTCTATCTGTTTGGTTCACGCTCACTTAAATATTCCATCTTCAAGATCGGGTTCTTTTCAAACCCAAAGCTGATCGGTGGTGTTATTATCATGATCCTGCTTCAAATGGGTATGACCTACCTGCCCTTCATGAATGTCGTATTCGAAACAGAACCGCTCAGCCTGAGGGCATGGATCGTTATCATCAGTTCCGGATTTGTTTTGTTTGGGCTGGTCGAACTGGATAAGTCCATCAAAAGGTGGAAAGATGACAGGATTCTTGAATAATATCAGTGTAAGGATTGGATTTGAATCCCTGCACTGCAGTATCCCTGGTCCGGTGATAGGAGAGATCGAAATGAAACCGCAGGTTTTGATTAGGCTTATATCCCAGCCCTGGTGTCAGCCTGATAACATCGTTGAATTGTGCCCCCCGGGAAAGTTTGATAAAGAATTCAACAAAAACCGGAATATAAATGCGGCTTGTCAGGAATTTACCAGGTAAATAGAAATCCTTCCCAAGCATATATCTTGCCCTCACGCTAAAGGCAGATTCATTGCTTCCCAGTCCGATCTCCCATCTTTCCTCCAGGCGAACATAGTGGACCAACTGGAACTTGTTTGAAT
>JAUVKJ010000177.1 GCA_030592145.1 Bacteroides sp. | reverse complement strand
CTGCTGGTATTGAGCTGATTTATACGCTGCACAGACAGCCATTTGTTCAGAAAGTAAGCCTTGTATAGAAGTCGCTTACATTATTCTCCTCCCCACTGCCATCATACACAGTGTAAGTCCAGATGATCTCGTTGGCCTTGCTTCCCTGTATCTGCCCGGAGCCGCTTACCGTGTATCCTCCCTCCAGGATCTGATGGGGCAGGCTGAGTGTATTCCCCTGTAATACGGCTTCCGCAGCAGCATCCACGTTATAGAAATTAAAGATCACAACCCTGGCTGAATCATATTGGTGTTTGGAGATCTCCACATAGTATACCTCCAATGCAGACTTGTAATTCCCTGAGGTCTCAGTGACTTTCCAGGTATCCACGAGCTTATCCCTGGGATCTCCTGAATCCACGTCGAGCAGGTCTTCACAGGATGTGAGTCCTATGCCTGCAAGCAGGAACAGCAGGAGAGGAATCCATCCCCTTGATTGGAACCCTGTGCTTTGATGAATGTTCATTCTGTTTTTCCGATGGCTTTGTCAATGATCTTATCGTCGGCCAGGCTGGGCATGGTCACTTTCAGGTCGGGAAAACGGTCCATTTCCCTTTCTATGGCAAACATTGCTGCTTCGTTCCTGGCCCAGCTTCTGCGGGCAATACCATGATTCACATCCCAGAACAGCAAATTCTCCAGCCTGCGCTCTGCTTCCAGGGTACCGTCTAAAACCATGCCAAAACCCCCGTTCATCACTTCTCCCCAACCTACACCCCCACCGTTGTGCAGCGATACCCAGGCAGCCCCGCGAAAAGCATCTCCGATCACGTTCTGCACGGCCATGTCGGCCGTGAACCTGGATCCGTCATATATGTTTGCCGTTTCACGGAAAGGGGAATCCGTACCGCTCACATCATGATGGTCGCGTCCCAGTACAATGGGGGAGGAAATCGTTTTCTCCCGTATGGCATCGTTGAAGGCCCTTCCGATCTTAACCCGGCCTTCCGCATCCGCATAGAGGATCCTTGCCTGAGATCCGACCACCAGCTTGTTTCTGCCGGCCTCCCTGATCCAGTGCAGATTATCAAGCAACTGGCTGCGGATCCTCGAGGGCGCATTGTTGCTCATGGCTTCCAGCACCCTGGTGGCGATCTCATCCGTAAGCTGCAGGTCTTCCTTCCTGGATGAGGTACAAACCCAGCGGAAAGGCCCGAACCCGTAATCGAAGAATAAGGGACCCATGATATCTTCAACATAAGACGGATAGCGGTATTTACCGCCCGGTTCGAATATGTCCGCTCCCGCCCTGCCGGCTTCCAGCAGGAAAGCGTTCCCATAATCCCAGAAATACATACCTCTGTCTGTCATGGTATTGATGGCCTCCACCTGCCTCCTCAGCGATTCCTGTACCCTGTCCCTGAATACCCCGGGCTGGCCTGCCATCATGACATTGGCTTCTTCGAATGAAAGTCCCACAGGAAAATATCCCCCCGCATAGGGATTATGCAGGGAGGTCTGGTCCGATCCAAGCTGTATTTCAACGTCCTCCCTGACCAGTTTTTCCCATAAATCCACAATATTGCCATGGTAGGCAAGAGATATGGCTTCCTTTTCCCTGCGTGCCTTTTCCATCCTGAGCAGCATCTTGTCCAGGTCCCGGTACACCTCCCTGATCCAGCCCTGGTCCTTCCGGATCCTGACCGCTTTGGGATTGACTTCTGCCACAAGACCTATACCCCCGGCAATTTCGGTTGCCCTGGGCTGTGCACCTGACATGCCCCCGAGTCCCGAAGTCACATAAACCTGTCCCCCGAGGTCAGCCTCCTCCCTGCCGCTGACCATCCTTCCTGCATTCAGAAGTGTGATGGTGGTGCCGTGTACGATTCCCTGGGGACCGATATACATGAATGATCCGGCCGTCATTTGCCCGTACTGGCTAACTCCCAGCGCGTTCATCCTTTCATAATCGTCCGGCGAGGAATAATTCGGGATGACCATCCCGTTCGTAACCACCACCCTCGGGGCCGAGGGACCGGATGGAAATAATCCCAGGGGATGACCGGAATACAATACCAGGGTCATCTGCCTGGTCATCTCTGAAAGGTATTGCATGCAAAGCCGGTACTGTGCCCAGTTCTGAAAGACTGCACCGTTTCCCCCGTAAGTGATCAGTTCATGGGGGTGCTGTGCAACGGCCTCATCCAGGTTATTGCTCAGCATAAGCATTATTGCCGCTGCCTGCTTCGAACGATGGGGATAAGCCTCAATGTCTCTTGCAAATATTTTATAATCCGGACGATACCTGTACATATAGATCCGCCCGTAGCTTTTCAGTTCTTCGGCGAACTCAGGGGCCAGTACATCATGATGCCTTGCCGGGAAATACCTCAGGGCATTCCGCAGAGCCAGTTTCTTTTCCTCTGTGCTGAGGATGTCCTTTCGCCGGGGAGCATGATTGACCTTCGTATCATATGGTTTTGCGGGGGGAATATTTTCCGGTATGCCTTCTGCAACCAGTCTTCTGAATTCTTTATCTGTCATTTTAACATGTTTTCTTACAAATTTAATATTAATTCATGTCAAGTTTTATATTATATAACAAGTTACAAGGCTTGGTTCAATTTTTGTATTTTTGAAATCAAAACCGAAATCCCATGAGAATACTGAAAAGACAATTCATTCACCTGCTGCTGCTGGCCGGCATCCTTCCCCTGCTTTCCTCCTGCGGATACAACCGCATGGTTGAACTCGACGAATCCGTTGCCGCACAGTGGGCCCAGGTAGAAAATGCCTACCAGCGGCGTGCCGACCTGATCCCGAACCTGGTCAATACCGTAAAAGGATACGCCGACTTTGAACAGGAAACCCTGACCGGGGTGATCGAAGCCAGGGCCAAAGCCACCAGTATTTCGATCAACTCTGAAAACCTGAATACCGCTGCCATCCAGCAGTTCCAGGCTGCACAGGAGGGACTGAGTTCCGCCCTGTCAAGGCTGATGGTGGTGGTCGAACGCTACCCGGATCTGAAGGCCAACCAGAATTTCCTCGACCTGCAGGCCCAGCTCGAAGGAACGGAAAACCGGATTGCCGTCGAACGAAGAAAATTCAACGATACGACAAGGAATTACAATACCTACACCCGGAAGTTCCCTGCCCTCATTGCCGCCGCCATTTTCGGTTTCGATGAGAAAGGGTATTTTGAGGCGGCAGAAGGATCTGAAGAAGTACCCACCGTAGAGTTTTAGCCATGAAACCATCACATTTTTTTTCAAAGGAAGAAAAAGAGGGTATCGTAAAAGCCATCCGTGAAGCAGAGCTGAATACCTCCGGCGAGATACGTGTCCATATCGAGCGCAGCTGCAATGGTGACGGGCTCGACCGTAGCGCCTACCTCTTCGCGAAACTGGGCATGCACAAAACTGAGAAACGCAACGGGGTCCTCTTTTACCTGGCCGTGGATGTACATAGGTTTGCCATCCTGGGCGATGCCGGGATCAATGCCGTAACCCCGGAAGATTTCTGGGACAATATAAAAGAGAAAATGCTGGCTGAGTTCCGGGAGAATAGGTTTTGCGGTGGACTCGAACTGGGGATCCGGATGGCAGGAGAACAGTTGAAGGAACATTTCCCCTACCAGCAGGATGATGTAAACGAACTGCCCGATGATATTTCTTTCGGGGACGAATAAAAAAGGAATCACTGAATCAAGCCCATGAAATCCCGCCAAACAATAAATAATAACTGATGAAAAAATATATCCCATTTATATTGATCTTCACCGCGCTCACAGCAGTCCGGGCTCAGGATGTCCCTGATCCCATGCAGCCCCCGAGGATGGTAAATGATTTCTCCGGGCTGCTGAAGGAAAACGAAAGTCAGAGCCTGGAAACCAAACTTCAGGAATTCTACTTCCAGACATCCACCCAGATCTATATTGTGATCCTCGACAACCTTGACGGATACGATATAGCCGGGTACAGCTTCCAGCTTGGTGAACAGTGGGGAATCGGAACCAAAGGCAAGGACAATGGAATACTTATTCTATTGAATCCATCTCCCGACCGAAAGCACGGGGATGTTTTTATTGCCTCGGGCTACGGCCTTGAAGCCGTGGTGCCGGATGCCTATGCCAACCGGATCGTGGATTACGATATGATACCCCGGTTCAGGGAACTGGATTACTACGGGGGACTGGAAGCTGCGGCATCTACCCTGATGGACCTTACCCGCGGTGAATACACCATGGATGAATACATTCAGAGACATGCGCAGACTTCCCCGAAGGTTCCGGCCATCGTGGTATTCTTTTTCATCATTTTCGTGTTCTCGGTCTTCGGAAGGGCACGCCGAACCAGGCAGTACTCCATGGGTAAAAATATTCCCTTCTGGGCGGCACTGTTCCTGGTAAGCGGAGCGGGCAGGTCCCACTCCGGAAGTTTCGGGAACTTCAGTTCCGGAAGCGGCGGATTCGGAGGCTTTGGAGGCTTCGGCGGAGGCGGAGGCGGCGGTTTCGGCGGAGGCGGAGCAGGAGGATCCTGGTGATAACGGCAATGGTATTAACCCCGGGACGCTCCGCCACTGCAGCTTTGGTGAATGCGATAACCCCCTGGCAAATTGACTACTTTTGAATAATATGCGGATTCTGATTATTGTATTATTGGCGTGTCTCTGTGGCAGAACACTGGCGGAAGAAGGCGATGGAGACAGGAC
>JAUVKJ010000301.1 GCA_030592145.1 Bacteroides sp. | reverse complement strand
GAGGCTGGGTGCCCAGAAACTTCCGATCACCACTAAGTTTATGGTAAGGAACGATTATGAAGACCAGATGAATTAAAATGCAGGATCTGTATAACAGGAAACAAAATGAAACAGTCAGAGATATTCGAACTAACAGACAAGGAACTGAAGGAACGCCTGGACAATGAAAAGGATTACATGTCGAGGTTGCGGCTCAATCATGCCATATCCCCGCTTGACAATCCCAACAAGATCGTTGAAACCAGGCGGAGAATTGCAAGGATGATGACCGAAACGACCCGTAGGCAGAAGGAAGTCCAATCAGAATCCGGGGAAAGCTAAATCGTAATGGAAGAAAGAAATTTTAGAAGAGAACGTGTCGGTGTGGTAATCAGCAATAAGATGGACAAATCCATCGTGGTTGCCGTAAAAAGGAAGGTAAAACATCCCATTTATGGCAAATTCGTGAACAAAACCACGCGCTTTGTTGCGCATGATAAGGAGAATACCTGCAACATCGGGGACACGGTAAAAATCGGCGAAACCAGGCCGCTTAGCAAAACGAAGAACTGGAGATTAATGGAAATCGTTGAAAGAGCCAAGTAATCATGATACAACAAGAGAGCAGATGTGCTGTAGCAGATAATAGTGGTGCCAAGGAAGTTTTGTGCATCCGGGTACTGGGAGGAACACGTAAGCGTTATGCTTCCATTGGCGATAAGGTGGTTGTGACTGTGAAAAGTGCACTTCCTTCCAGTGAATTAAAAAAGGGAACCGTTACCAAGGCAGTGGTGGTTCGTACCAGGAAAGAAGTACGAAGAGCCGATGGAAGTTACATACGCTTTGATGACAACGCCGTTGTATTGCTGAACAATCTGGATGAGATCCGGGGGACCCGTATTTTTGGTCCTGTTGCCCGTGAATTGCGAGAAAAATACATGAAGATCGTATCTCTGGCACCGGAAGTGCTGTAATCTTTAAATGAAGAGAAGATGAACAAGAAATTTCATATCAAGCGGGGAGATACCGTATATGTCAATACCGGAGAATACAAGGGCCAGCAGGGCCGTGTTCTGGAAGTGATCAGGAAAGACAGCAAGGCTATCGTGGAAGGGATCAACATGGTATCCAAACACACCAAACCCAATGCACAGTATCCCCAGGGGGGCATCATTAATAAGGAAGCGCCCATCCATATTTCAAACCTGATGATCGTGGACGGATCGAGCGGTGAAGCTACAAGGATTGGACGCAGGCTCAATGATGCAGGTAAGTTGGTTAGATATTCAAAAAAATCGGGAGAGGAGATCAAATAATGGATTACGTACTGACTCTGAAGAAAAAAGATAAAGACGAGGTGATTCCTGCCCTGATGAAGGACTTTGGTTACAAGTCCGTCATGCAGGTACCAAAACTTGAAAAGATTGTGCTGAACCAGGGAATCGGCCAGGCGGTTGCGGACAAGAAACTCATTGACACAGCCCAGGAGGAACTTAGCCTGATTGCAGGACAGCATGCGGTTCAGACCCTGTCAAAGAAAGACATTTCAAACTTCAAGCTGAGAAAGAAAATGCCAATCGGCACCAGGGTGACCCTGAGGCATGACAGAATGTATGAATTCCTGGAGAGGCTTATTAACGTGGCCCTGCCAAGGATCCGCGACTTCAAGGGCCTGAACACAAAGATGGATGGGCATGGCAATTATACCATGGGAATCACCGAGCAGATCATTTTTTCCGAGATCGATATTGACAAGATCAATAGGATCATGGGTTTGGAGATCACATTCGTCACTTCCGCCAGGACAGATGAGGAATGCCTGGCATTGTTAAAGGAATTTGGGATACCATTTAAAAAACAATAGAGCTATATGGCAAAAGAATCAATGAAAGCCCGCGAGGTCAAGCGAAAAAAACTGGTTGATCAATATGCTGCAAAAAGGGCACAGCTGAAGGCAGAAGGTGATTATGTGGGACTGAGCAGATTGCCCAGGAACTCGAATCCCACCCGTCTTCACAACCGATGCAAACTAACCGGCAGGCCCAAGGGTTACATCCGGCAATTCGGGATTTCCAGGATCACATTCCGTGAGATGGCTTCATCCGGTCTTATCCCCGGTATAAGGAAAGCCAGCTGGTAGAATGGATATTAATAGAATAAACAATAGATAAAGATGACGGATCCTATTGCAGATTATTTAACAAGAGTCAGGAATGCCATCATGGCAAAACATAAAGTCGTTGACATCCCCGGTTCGAATATTAAGAAGGAGATGACCAAGATCCTGTATGATAAGGGTTATATCCTTGGTTACAAGTTTGAGGACGACAACAAACAGGGACTGATCAAGATCGCTTTGAAATATCATCCCGAAACAAAGACTTCGGCAATCAAGAAATTACAGCGGGCAAGTACACCCGGACTGAGAAAATATTCCAACGCCAAAAATCTGCCACGCGTACTGAATGGCCTGGGAATTGCCATTGTTTCCACCTCGCAGGGTGTGATGTCTGACAAAGAGGCAAGGAAATTGAATATTGGCGGTGAAATTCTTTGTTTCGTACATTAATAAGGAGGAAGAAAAATGTCAAGAATTGGAGATTTACCTATAGAGATTCCCGAGGGTGTAACCATCACGATTGATAAGAACAACCTGGTTACCGTTAAGGGTCCCCGGGGCGAACTTTCCCAGCAGGTACACAAGGATATCAGGGTGAGTATTCAGGAAAACCAGTTCATTGTCAGCAGGTCCGGTGAACAGAAGGAACATAAGTCTATGCACGGATTGTACCGTTCATTGGTCAACAACATGGTTTTCGGAGTATCCCGGGGGTACGAGATCAAGCAGGAGTTCGTCGGTGTCGGTTACAGGGCAGAGGTTAAAGGCCAGCGGCTTGAAATGAGCCTCGGTTATTCTCATGATATCATCATTGAGCTTCCTCCCGAGGTAGAAGTTGAGGCTCATACGGAAAGGCGGGCCAATCCGATCGTTACCCTGCGTAGCGTGGATAAACAATTACTGGGGCATGTGGCCGCCAGAATCCGGTCGCTCAGGCCACCGGAACCCTACAAAGGAAAAGGGATCAAATTTGTGGGT
>JAUVKJ010000008.1 GCA_030592145.1 Bacteroides sp. | reverse complement strand
TTAACGATGTCCGCATCCAGCAGGGCGATACCTATATCTAAGTAAAATTTACATGCTGGAGGCAATGCTAATTCGTCTCGGCATTTTGTGGCAGTAACCACAAAATGGAGGTTTCTCATTTAGCAGTGCCTCCAGTTTTATGCAAATTTTGCATTATTGCTGACGGCATTGTTAGCTAAGGAGCCTTCTCTTTTGTGTTATTTGCACAAAAGGCAGCGACGTGCTAATCAATGCCGGAAGCATGCGAATTTTGCATAAAAAAACCGCCAGGGATTGCTCCGTGGCGGCTTGGTTTATTTTATGTGTCGGGATTAATACTCCCATAGATCGTGTTCCCATTCAAACAACTCGTATTTTATCCGTTCCGCCTCAAACATTGCGTCCAGGCCTTTGGCATACTCGGATATATCACGGTTGTCATGCACGTTTGACACCCGGTAGATATAGGAGCTGAATCTTCGCTGGTTCAGCAGATCATCGAACGAGATCCGCTGTGCGTCATTCATCGGGTTGAAGACCTCCTGTTTGGCAAGGTAATACCGTACTTCAGGGTAATATATCCAGAACAGGAGCTGCTGACTTATATCCCCGGTGTTTATCATTTCTCCCGTAACCGGATCTTCGATTTCCCTAAGGCCTACCTTAATGGGGCAGAGTCCGATGATCCTGACCTGTAAAGTGGAGTACCTGTTGTCAAAAAACCATTTTTCTTTAATCATCAGGCGGTTTACATCTGTAAGTGAGGTTTGTATATCCGTGATCTGCATTGTGAATTCATTGAGGACAGTATCAAGTAAGGGTTCGCGGATGGTATCCGCCCCGATTTGCTTGAAAATATCCTCGATGCTCATGGGTTTCTCAAACTCGTAGTCCAGCAAGGGTTCATATGCGAAGATCTGGTGTCCCGGAAGGGGATCCTTAAGAATATCAAGCAATAACTGGGTCAGGTTCTTCCGGTCGCCGATTGGTTCCGTCGGGTAATACAGGGGCTGGTTCATCTTTTCCCTGAGATTGATCATTCTCCAGACGGTCTTCTCGTACATGACATCCGATTCCCTGATAAAAGGATAGGGGACAGGGTCTTTTTTGGGAATGTGTTCCTTGTCGTAGACTTCACGTTTCTCTACCAGGCTGATGGACTGAGCCTTTATTGACGGTACTCCGATAATGGAAATGAGAAGAGCACCTGTTATGAGATTTCTGATCGTTTTCATCCTTATCTGGGTTGTATCGGTTATCTGATTTTTACTGAAAGGGTCGAAAGGCTTCTGGTGCTGCCGTCAGGACCCACCGCCTTAATATCGTTAAAATAGATCCGGGAATTTGATCTTATCTGTTCCCGGACCACCTGTCTTACTTCCGGTGTAAAATTGGCTCCCCGGACAGATATCACCTTGTCAAATCCTCCTACAACGGCGGTGAATTCATAGCTGGTAATCGTATAGCTAACACCGCCGAATTTGAACCAGGGGGGCATTTCAGCCTTCAGTCCAATTTCAGCCAGCGCATCTGATTTTTTAATGGTTCCGGACCTTTTGCCTGCAACGGTTGGGAACGGATCGGGTACTTTTTCCACACGGAAATCCTTGAATCCCATTGACCGGCTCACCCCGTCAACCATCACGGAAACGGAAACCCTGGCCGTTCCTGCCCTGGTGGGAGTGGCGGTATAATGAGTACCGGACCCGGGCATTCTTCCGTTGTTGATTCTTGCCCTTATGCTTCTGGCCGGGTATCCCGGAACGGATATCTCAACCGGGTTGTCAATGGCCTGGTAAAATACGTTCATTTCGGTGGGAGACACGACCAGGGCGGGTGCTGCTACAACAAAACTGGATGTAAAGGGTTTGTTGGTAAATGAGCCATCCATTCTTTTCAGGCTGATGATCCCTCCCCATTTTTTCTCTCCCAGGGAGGAGGGTTTAACCTTGTAGACGCCTTTGCCCCCGGTAACCGGGATGGTATTGTAGTCTGTTCCGAGGTTCCCGACCATGTTGTATTGCACGGTCCCGTCGTCTGCAATGAGGGAATCGTATCGGCCAATATATACAACGGGCTCCTGGGTAGTATCAAAGGCAGCCATAAATACGCTGGCCTCAAATTCATTACCGCGGACAATATGGTTTGATTTCGGGATGATGACCGGTTCAATCAGGTTGAACTTGAACGATCCTGCATCGATCTGAGTATACAGGTAGTTAAGGGCTTCGGATTCGGCGTTCCTGACATCGCTCTGCATCTTCGACATCAGGGTGATGACCCCGATCATAGGAAGATGTGCAAAATGTGACTGCTGCCAGGAATGCATCTGGCCGTCAGGTGCTTCATGATCATGTGTGTTAAGGCTAGATTCGATGGAAGTCCGTACGGCTTCATTCTCCTCGGAGACTATGGTAAGAAGATGCGAGCGAAATTCTTCAATGGCCATTTTCAGATCATTTGCCTTACCTCCCTGATCCGGGCCGATCATGATCTCTGCCGGTTTATCCTGATCATCCTTAGCCTCGATCAATGCACCGTGGATCTTTTCACCATCGATGGCTTCTGCATCTTCCCCTTCTACTTTTCTGACGATCTCAAGTTTCAGTTCCTGTATATATTGATGCAGTTCATCAGCCCTTTTCTTAACATCGAGAGCTTTGTCCTGCCAAGGTCCTGCTTTTACAGGGTTCTCTGCGGCAGCACGGTCAAATTCCTGGTAATATACATCGTTCTTCTTAGCAAAATTCTCAGTAGTCTTGGTCAGACCATCATCCACAAGCACAAAAGCGTCAAGCACATCTTTAGATACATTCAGTGCCAGCATGGCCATCAGCACCAAATACATCATACCTATCATCTTTTGTCTCGGGGTTTCTTTCGCGTGTGCCATATGTATAAGTTTTATTTCACATTCATGGCCGAAAGCATATTGCCATAAATGGTATTCAGGTCAGCAAGGTTTTTACTGAGTTGAGACATTTGTTCTTTATATTTTTCGGTTTCCTCAACGGAGGCCTTCAGGTTTTTCATCATGTCTTCGATTCCCCTGTAAACCTGGTCGGCTCCCTTCATGTGATCATTGGTCCCCTTCAACTGGGTTGTATATGCTTCATTCAAGGCCTGGAGGTTTATATTCATGGCGTTGAGCTGTTCCCCGAAAGCTTCATTGCTGCTGGTAATGGTTTTTGCTTTTACAGCAGCCTCTGAATAGCTGTCGGCCACCTCGGATCCGCTGCTGGCGATCTTCTCCGCAGCTTTTGTATAGGACTCCGAAAGGGTATTTGCAGCGGAAGCCAGCTTGCTGGTCGATTCACTGTAATTTTCCGTCATTCCCCCGACACCCTCGGCAGCCTTCTGGACGTTGTCAGCATATTGCCGGGTGGCAACCGAAGCCTCGGATATATCTGCAAGGTTGGCGGCGGTAGACGACAGGTTATTCAGTCCAACTCCAAGATTTTTTATAGTTTCCGGCTTTATCTCGGCCTGGTTGAATAAATCGTCAAATCTTTCAAGCGTTACGCCTCTTCCGGCCAGAGATTCATCTCTGTACTCATCCAGCTCGTCCGGGTCGGTCATGCCTGCCAGTTCGGGGTAGACCAGGGTCCAGTCAAGCTCCTCGTGAAGCGGTTCGAAAGCTGAAAAGAAGAAGATCACAGCTTCCACTGCCAGCCCAATTGATATCATCAAACCACCTCCCTGGAAATGCTGGATTTTAAAAAGGGCGCCAAGGATCACAACGGCAGCGCCAATACCGTATAATTTGGCCATGAAGTTTTTCCAGCCGGCACTATGAGTCAGTTCTCCAATATTCATAGTTTCTAAAGTTTAATGGGTTTCATTTCTAGTTATTTCCCATGTAGGGACGAATACACCTGAATCCGATATAGGATGTCGAAGTGTCCTGATATTCATATGTACGCGTGCTTACCTGGAGATAATAGGCAATATCCTTCCAGGAGCCACCACGAATCACCTTTCTTTTCATTACATGGTTATCTTTTTCGGTAGCTATGTATTTATAGTCAGGGTTCAGGTCATGCTGAAAGAAATATGCAGATTCATCGTATGCGTTGGCACACCATTCTGCAACGTTTCCTGCCATATCGTAGAGGTTTAATTCATTGGGCTCATAGGTTCCGACTGCGGTGGTTGTGATGCCCCCGTCTACGGCATAATTCCCTCTCAATGGTTTGAAGTTGGCGAGGAAGCAGCCTTCCCGGTTGCGGGTATAGATTCCGCCCCACGGATACATGGAATGATCGAGATCCCCGCGGGCAGCAAATTCCCACTCGGATTCAAGCGGGAGCCGGTAGTCCTGGACATAGGAATCTCCATCCTGGAGCAGGACACCATTCAGCAATTGTGTTCTCCATATACAGAACGCATTGGCCTGTTTCCAGGTAATCCCGACAACCGGATAATTATCATAAGAGGGATGCCAGAAATACATATTTGCAGCCGGTTCGTTGTATGAATAGGTGAAATCCCTGATCCAGCACAGTGTGTCGGGATAAACATTGACCACATCCTTCAGGATAAAGGAGCCACGGTTCTCAATAGGCTGCTCATTACCTTCGGGATCGATGATGGTACCGGTGTATTCTCCCGGATCCTGGTCCAGGTCACCGATATCTTCAAGGTAAGCATTCTGAAAACGGTTCCTGTTCCTGGCGGCCTGCTGCAGGTCTACCCAGAAATACCTGTAATTCAGCTTGTGTACATTGATCTCCTTGCGGCCAAAGAACCGTTCTTCCACCTTGTAGTAAAGATTTTCGAAAGCCAGGCGCACGTCTTCATTTTCCATCAGCCGTTTGTCATCCAGCCTGGTATCCCAGTTCAGGTAGTAAGCACGGCCGAAAATATCCTCTTCCAGGTCTGAACCGTAAGCGTCGGTAATGATCCGGAATTCTTCTTCCAGAATTTCACCAAGCAGTTCCCTTTTCAGCGAATCCCTGACCCAGAAAACAAACTGCCTGTATTCATTATTGGTGATCTCCGTCTGATCCATCCAAAAAGCATCAACGGTAACCGTTTTGGTGAAATGGTTCTGGGCAAAGGGGACATCCTGGTCTGAAGGGCCTGTATTATAGGATCCCTGCGGGATGAACTCCATTCCGAAAGGATCTGGCTCAAAGTATTTTTTTCGACCGGGAACTCCAGTCAGTTCTCCGGTGTAGATATTCCCACAACTGCTGAAGATTGCCAATATAACACCAAATGCAAGTAACTTTTTCATAGCTTTCCAGGTATTATGTATCGTTATATTTATTACAACTTATTGATAATTCTGAATTTCAATGACTAAAATAAGAAAAAATTCAATAATTCATTTCACTCAATTACAAAAATCGTATACTCTTATATTTTTGAGGGGCCTTATCCAAGCTAAGGCTAAAACAATATCCAAGGGTAAATTCATGCGATCCTGTGCTGTAATTTCCCAGGTCTGATGTCGTAAAATCATAAGAATATCCAAACCTTACCCCATTGAATAACTCGAACCCGATGATGCCTATAAAAGCATCGCCAGCTCTATAGGAAACGCCTCCCCAGAACTTTTTATTGTATCGTACGAGGGTACTCAGATCGAAAGAATTTGTACGTGCGTCTGTTTTGAAAATGGCAGAGGGCAGTATCTCGAACAGGGGATTGGAAAGCTGGAACCGGTACCCTGCAATGGCATAATAATGTCTTGTCAGGTAGGGAGTCGCAGTTTCAAACTTGATCTTGGGCTGGTTCAGGTGTGTGGAAGATATTCCAAAATACAGGTTATCCGTGTTGTAATACAATCCGAATCCCATGTTAAATGCGATCTGGCTTTCACTTTCCTTTGGAATCGACGGATCCTGGTCGGGCTGCTGTATATCTGAGCGGCCCGGGATGTCAGGGATATACCAGGTTGCTGAGAGGGCTTTATTGTAAAGTCCCACATCAATGCCGATACCGAGAGTCCCGGAACCAATGGACAAACGATATGCGTAAGTTGCTGAAAGACCAAGGTCATTATTGAAGGCCAGGTTGTCGCTGAGGATCGATAATCCCACGCCGCTGTTAATGCCAAAGGGTCTCACGGGTGCGCTGGCACTGAAAAAGGAATAGGAGGGATGGCCCTCGAAGCCCATCCATTGCTGGCGGTTCGCCCCTGAGAGGCAGATCATACCGGTACTGCCGACATATCCCGGGTTAACGGCCGCCAGGTTAAACATGTACTGGCTGAATTGCGGATCCTGTTGTGAGTATGAAATCACGCTCACCAGACTTAAAATTAATATACCTGTTCGTCGGTTCATATATTCCTGAAAACAAAGGCATTACAGTGTTTTCTGTGGCCCATCGGGAAATGGTAAAGTAAATGAAAATATTGCTTCCAACCAAGCATTATTAACAAATTTGTGTTAACAACCATGGGCCTTTGACAAGCATTTATACCCTTAATTCCTAAATAAGGTTACACAGATTGGAATAAAAAACGGGGTTTGGCAGACATTTTATTGACTAATGAAGAAATGGATGGAAACAAGTTGCCTTACGACGCGTAAGCGTTGTAGCAACGATTTCCATCCATTTCTTAATTAAGTTTCTGGAAAGCATTCAGCCAGCGGCCGGGGATTTCCTGGTTGCAGGCTTTCTGGTAGTCGTCTAATGCACAGGAGATTAGTACATGTCTGGTCTTGGACTGGCGGATGACAGGAACCTCGAACCACCACCTTTCGGTTTCCAGGCTTTTATAGAAGATGATGTCATGATCCATTTCACTGAAACTGACGATGAATTTCTTGAAGGCATCGGGGGCAGAGAGAGGATGCTCCTCCTTTCGCTGCGATACCCCGTCAATGAAGTACCAGATGGACTGGGCCGCCAGCTGGGCGGTTTGTCCTCCCCTGTCCGCATCGGGCAGCAGGTTAAACAATCCAAAACATTTTATGACCGGACTCAATCCGGCATAACGGCTGATCTGACAGATCTCCTCTCCGGTAAAGCCGTTCGGGGAGGGGTGTGTACAGGCGGGGGCATCGGACTGCCGGATGGAATTCACATCAAGGCTTACAAACCCGGCATCCCGGAGGCAGGGTTCAACCTTTCCCATGTCCTGCCTGATATCGCCCAGGCGCAGGGTATGGTGGAAGTTATCCTTCAGAAAATCCACATCCCCCTGGTCGACGAAGTAGGTTTGATGGCCGAGGTTGGTATAGGAAAACAGCAATTCCTTTTTGCGTGACAGAATGGGAATGAGGTAGGATTCCGGTTTAATCTGGTCATCGATGATCCCCATATCCAGCCTGGAATCAATGGTGACGAAACTGAATTTCCGGTCAAGCTTTTCAAAGGCCAGGTAGATCCCATAGGTCAGGTCCTGGCTTCCTCCGAGGATAACCGCCGTAAGTTTACGCTCCATCAGGTCGAGGAGTACATCCCGCAGGGCAAAGTAAGTATCCTGTACGGTTCTGCCGCCTTTCAGGTTTCCCAGGTCGATGATCTTCAGCTTCGGGTTTGCACGGAACAACTGGAAGAGATGATTACGCACCTGGTCAGGGGCGGCAGCCGAACCTGAAACTGTTGCGTTGCGGTCTTCCGGTACACCGATCAGTGCCAGGTTGAACCGGTCAAGATTACTGAGCGGGGTATCCGGTGTATGAATATAAATATTCCGGCAAAAGACGGCCTTATCCGATAAATGGTGATTGGAAGGTTTTTCCAGTGCGACCGGATCAAAGTAATCGTGAATATTCATTCAATTGGGGTGCTTATTGCTTTTTCTTTTTGGCTTTTTTGGCTTTTTCGATGATCTCAAGACAGTCCCCATAACCCAACTCCTCTGCTTTTTTACTTTTCGGTATCCTGAAATTTTTCTTATCAAGGCTGATGTACGGACCCCATTTTCCGTTCAGAATTTGCAGACCGGAATTTTCCTCGAACTTCCGTATGATCTTGTTCTTGTCCTGCTCCCTTTTATGATCAATCAGTTCGATGGCCCTTTCAAGGCTTATGCTCAGAGGGTTATCAGATTTTTCAAGAGAATAGAATTTACCAGCATGCCGCGCATAGGGACCGAATTTTCCAATCCCGATCACGATTTCCTGATCCTCAAAATGCCCGATAGTCCGTGGCAGTTTAAACAATGAAAGGGCTTCCTCAAGGGTAATGGTCTTGATGCTCTGGTTCTTCAGTAAGCTGGCAAACCGGGGTTTTTCCTCTTCGCTTGCCTCGCCGATCTGGGCCATGGGACCAAACCTGCCGATCTTCACGCTGACCTGGCGGCCCGATCCGGGATCCGCACCGAGGATCCGCTCGCCCTTCGGACGCTGGCTGGTCCGTGCTGTTTCGACTACCTGCCCGTGAAACCCGGGATAGAATTTATCGATCATACGGGTCCACTCCAGCTTACCGTCCGCGATCTTGTCGAATTCCTTCTCAATACTGGCCGTGAAATTGTAATCCAGGATATTGCTGAAATACTCCACCAGAAAATCGTTTACAAGTTGCCCGATATCGGTCGGAAACAACTTGGACTTCTCCTTACCATATACCTCTGTACGGATTGTTTCCGAGATATCCTCACCAACCAGGCTGCATACGCAGTATTTTCGTTCTACTCCCTCGCGGTTTTCTTTGACCACGTAGCCCCGGTTCTGTATGGTTGAAATGGTAGGTGCATAGGTTGATGGACGGCCGATGCCAAGCTCTTCCATTTTCTTGACCAGGCTGGCTTCCGTATAGCGCGGAGGGAACTGGTTAAAGCGCTCTGAAGCTTCCATTTTCAGGAGGTTCAGATCATCGTTTTCCTTCATCGGAGGAAGCAATCCACTGGACTGTTCACCCTGCTCATCGTCGGTCGATTCCATGTATACCTTGAGGAACCCGTCAAAGCGGATTACCTCCCCGGTGGCTACCAGGTGCTCAGGGAGGGTGGATATCCTGATCCGGGCGGTGGTCTTTTCCAGTTGTGCCTCACTCATCTGGGATGCGAGGCACCGTTTCCAGATCAGTTCATACAGCCTCTGTTCCTGGCGGTTCCCGGCCACGCTCCTGTTCTGGAGATAGGTCGGGCGGATGGCTTCATGGGCTTCCTGAGCCCCCTTGCTCCGGGTAGTGAAGTTCCTGGTTTTTGAATATTCCTTTCCGAACTCTTCCACGATCACATCACGGGCTGCTGCAAGCGCTGATTTTGACAGGTTCACAGAATCGGTCCTCATATAAGTGATCTTCCCGCTCTCATACAGTCGCTGGGCAACGCTCATGGTCCGGGCCACTGAAAACCCGAGTTTCCGACTGGCCTCCTGCTGGAGCGTGGAAGTGATGAACGGGGGTGCGGGTGATTTCTTAACAGGCTTTTTAGTAACATCAAGAACCCGGAAACCTGCACTCCGGCAGGCGGATAAAAATTCATGGGCTTTTTCCCGATCCTTGAGCCGTGAGGGTAACTCCGCCTGGAATTTATGGCTATTGCCTGACTCGTCCAGGAACTCGAACTGTGCAGAGATACGGAAAAAGGCGTTGGACTCAAATGAATCGATCTCGTTTTCCCGTTCGGCGATCAGGCGGACGGCGACACTCTGTACACGCCCGGCAGAAAGGGCAGGTCTTACCTTCTTCCAGAGCAGAGGAGAAAGCTCAAAACCCACCAGGCGGTCCAGCACCCTGCGGGCCTGCTGGGCGTTGACCAGGTTACGGTTGATCTCCCTGGGATTCTCAATCGCCTCTTTAATGGCGGTTTTTGTGATCTCGTGGAAAACAATTCTTTGGGTCTTTTCAGGATCCAGTTTTAATACTTCCGAAAGATGCCAGGCAATGGCTTCTCCCTCCCGGTCCTCATCCGATGCCAGCCAGATGGTGGCAGCCTCACCTGCAGATTTTTTCAATTCGGCAACGACCTTTTTTTTATCATCAGGAATAATATATACGGGTGTATAATTGTTCTTGATATCGATTCCGAAATTATCTTTTGAAAGGTCCCTGATGTGACCAAAACTTGATTTTACCGTAAAACCCTTACCAAGAAAATTGCTGATGGTATTTGCCTTAGCCGGTGACTCAACGATAACTAAATTCTCTTCCATTTCAAATACCTGTTCGATTGGTTAAAACACCACAAAGTAAAATAAAACAAAGGCGATCTTCAAAATTTTAATTTAATTTATTAGTAATTTAGTCGCAAAATATAGCCTGTATGTCAAATATTCCGCGGCGTTGGAAAAAATACCTTATTTTTTTATGGGGCATCTATTCCATTCCTTTCCTGGTGCTTTCCCTGATGTTTATCCTCCTGGGAAAAGGGAAGCTGGGGTATGTCCCCACCTTTGAGGACCTGGAAAACCCGAAGAACAACCTGGCCTCGGAAGTCTATTCAGCCGATTCTGTGCTCCTGGGTCCGTTTTACCTGGAGAACCGAACCTATGTGGATTTTGACGATCTTTCACTCAATCTGGTCAATGCCCTGATCGCCACCGAGGACATCCGCTTCCACAGGCATTCGGGGGTTGACGCGAGAGGTACAGCAAGAATGCTGGTCAAATCCGTACTCCTGCGGCAGGATGCCGGTGGGGGCAGTACCATCACACAGCAGCTGGCCAAGAATCTTTATCCTCGTGACACCACCTATTACAGCTGGAAGATCAGGCGCTATTTAAAACTGGGCGTTTCAAAGTTCAAGGAGTGGAATACATCAGTCAAGCTGGAAAGAAACTATACCAAAAACGAGATCCTGGTAATGTATCTGAACACGGTTTCTTTCGGGCATAATACTTACGGTATTAAAACTGCCTGCGATGTGTTCTTCGATACCTCTTCCGACTCCGTCACGGTGGAACAGGCCGCTGTGCTTGTGGGTCTGCTAAAAGCTCCCACCCGATACTCTCCGGTGAAAAACCCCGGAAGGTCCCGGTCCAGGCGAAACATCGTGCTGGGTCAGATGCTGAAATACGAATTCCTGACGGAAGAGGAGTTTGACTCCCTCTCGATTCTCCCCATTGAGCTTAATTACCGGGTTCAGGATCATAACGTTGGACTGGCGACCTACCTGAGGCAGTACCTGGCCAAGATCATGAGCAAGGACAAACCAGAACGCAGAGAGTATTTCATGTTCAGCCAGTATGAGAAGGATTCCATCCAGTGGGCGGAAAACCCGCTTTTCGGGTGGACACATAAAAACCTGAAGCCGGACGGTTCTCCTTATAATATATACCGGGACGGGCTCCGGATCTACACAACTATTGACAGCAAGCTGCAGCAGTATGCCGAAGAATCCGTGGTCGAGCATCTTGCCGGCAACCTGCAGGAGGCTTTTTACCTTGAGAAGGAGGGGAGTCCGGCAGCCCCCTTTTCGGAAGACCTGGAAAAAGAACAGATTGAACGGCTTATCAAACGGTCCACCCGGAATTCAGAGCGCTACCGCAGGCTGAGGAACGCCGGGGTGTCAATGGATTCAATAGAGCGTTCATTCAATACCCCGGTCGAAATGATCGTGTTTTCCTGGGAAGGCGAAAAGGATACCATCATGTCTCCGCTGGATTCCATAATCTGGTACAAGTATTTCCTGCGGGCCGCGATAATGGCCATGGACCCGAAAACAGGATATGTGAGGGCCTATGTCGGGGGACCCAATTTCAAGTATTTCAAATACGACCCCATCACCATGGGAGGCCGTCAGGCCGGGTCCATCTTCAAACCCTTCCTCTATACCCTTGCCATGCAGGAAGGCGCTTCCCCCTGTGACAAGGTGATCAACGTTCCGCAGACCTTTATCGACCGGGATTCAATATGGCAACCCCGGAGCAGCAAGCGTTATCTGGGGATGAGGGTGACCCTGAGATTCGGGCTCGCACATTCGATCAATAATATCTCCGCCTGGCTGGTAAAACAATACCCTCCGCAGGCAATCGTCGATGATGTAATAAAAAAAATGGGCGTCAGAAGTTTTATCATGCCGGTGAATTCCATTATTTACGGGACCTCCGATGTCACCCTTTACGAGATGGTAGGGGCATACAGCACTTACGCCAATAAGGGGGTTTACATAGAGCCTATCTTCGTGACCCGGATCGAGGACAAAAACGGGAATCTCCTGTCAACCTTCCAGGCCAGGCAGAGCGAAGCCATTTCCGAGAAAACCGCCTACCTGATGGTAGACCTACTGAAAGGCGTTGTGGATGGCGGAACGGCAACCTACCGTATCCGGACGGTCTATGAGATCGAGGCGGAAATGGGAGGGAAGACCGGGACCACCCAGAACCATTCCGACGGCTGGTACATGGGGATCACTCCCAATCTTGTGGCAGGCGTCTGGGTGGGCGGAGACGACCGGTCAATCCATTTTGACCAGATGTCCCTGGGACAGGGAGCCAACATGGCCCTGCCCATCTACGGACTTTTCATGCAAAAAGTCTATGCCGACAGTACACGCGGGGTAACCGTTCTGGACAAATTTGAAAAACCCCCCAATTTTAACCTGATCCTGGATTGCCCGGACGATATCAGCGGCGTGACCAATACCTTCGATTACGAGCTCTGGGAAGAGGACTTCAAGATGCCCTGAACCCCGGCCTGCACCCCCGATCTTCATCGGGGCAGGCTAGGGCAGGCTTGCCCGTCCCGACGTCATACTGAACTTGCCTGCCCCGAATTTGTTTCGGGGCTTCAGCATCTTGTCAGATCCTGAGCAAAACTCAGGATGACTCAAAGGATGACAGCCGCCCTAATGGAGGATTGAATCGATCAGTTCCTTTGTGTAATCCGATGAAGGATTCGAAAATACCTCCTCCCCGTACCCCTGCTCCACCAGTTTCCCGTCTTTCATGACCAGGATACGACCGGACATGTACCGGACCACAGAAAGGTCGTGCGAGATAAACAGGTAGGTCAGGCCAAGGCTGTCTTTCAGATCATTGAGCAGGTTCAGGATCCGGGCCTGTACGGAGACGTCCAGGGAGGAAACAGATTCATCGCAGATAATCAGTTCCGGTCCGGTTGCCAGGGCCCGGGCCAGGCCGATCCTCTGTCTTTGTCCCCCTGAAAACTCATGGGGATATCGGTTAAAATGTTCCGGTGAGAGTCTAACCCTGCCAAGTAGCTCAAGTGCCGCACTCTTTCTTTCCTTCCTTTCCCTGTGGATACCATGCACCCGCATGACTTCCATAATGGAGGGTCCTACGGCGATCCTGGGATTAAGGGAGGAATAGGGATCCTGGAAAATAAACTGGACTTTTCGCCTGAATTCATTGAGTTCTTTTCCTTTCAGGGATGAAACCGGGGTGCCCTGGAATAGAATCTCTCCTTCACGCGATTGTATCAGCCGGATGAGGCTCCGGCCCAGGGTCGATTTTCCGCAGCCCGATTCTCCGATGAGTCCGAGCGGTTCTCCGGGATCGATCCTGAAACTAATCCCATCAACAGCGTGGAGGCTCTTTGTTGCTTTCCCGAAAAAATTCCTTTTCAGGGTATATACGACTTGCAGGTTCCTGACCTCCAGCAATGGCGGGGCATTTTCCAGCAATGGCGGGGCACTTTCCGGCGATTCCGATGGTTTGCTCTGCGTGATCGCCAGGTCTTGTTTCGATTCAGGTAGCTCGCTCTCCATTCCCGGTTTCACTGCCCGAAAACTCGTCTGTTCGGTCAGGTCATCTGGCAATTCTCCTTGGGAGTCTATTTGATCCCCCTGGTCCATAAAATCGGCCAGGGTATGAAGGCGGTGTGGTTTATTACCCGGCAACGGCCGGCAGGCGATTAATCCGCGGGTATAGGGATGCTTCGGCCTGCTGAACAGCTCCGCGACCCTTCCCGATTCCACGATCTTTCCTTGATACATCACCAGAGTATTCTCGCATACCGAACGGATCACGCCAAGATCATGGGATATAAAAAGTATGCTCATCTGCCGGTTTTGCCTGATCTCGGTCAGCAGTCGCAGGATCTTTTTCTGGACCGTCACATCGAGTGCGGTAGTTGGTTCATCGGCGATCAGGATATCCGGGTTGCCGGCCAGGGCCATGGCGATCATCACCCGCTGTCTTTGTCCCCCGCTCAACTGATGTGGATACTTACCATAAAAACCGGGTTCCGCGGGGAGATGAACCTCCTCCAGAAGGGAAAGGGTTCTGGCCCTTGCATCCCATGCAGAAAGTCTCACGTGAAGGCGCACGGCCTCACTGATCTGGTCACCGCAGCGCATGGATGGGTTCAGGCTGCTCATGGGCTCCTGAAAGATCATGGCGATCACCTTTCCCCTGTAAGCCTGCATTTGTTTTTCACTGAGCACGGCAAGGTCTGTACCCCCGGGCTTTTCAAGAAGGATCTGTCCACGGGAGATCTTCATACCCGGGGGCAATAATTGCAGGAGGGAAAGGGCTGTGATGGTTTTTCCGGACCCGGATTCCCCAACAATGCCAAGAGATTCCCCGGGTTTCAGCGTGAAGGAAATGTTTTCAACGACCTTTTTTGAAAGAGCGCCTTCATTAAGCGTTATGTACAGGTTTTTAACAGTAAGCACGGCTCCGGATTATGGTGCAATAATTCAAATCCCGTTCGGGTGGATCTTATGGATGGTAACCTTGTTTCCTTCAAGTTCGGCTTTCCAGTTCTTACTCAGTATCCGCATGGCATAGCGGTAATACAGGCGGGACCGGATGGAGACAGCCTGTGCATCATGTTCATCCTTGAACTCTCCTGTAAACTCATAGGTATCGGAATGTTCGTGGTTTTCGTGATAAATGCGGACAATCTCGATAACGGTGGCAATGATGCGGTATACCTCCCCACGGTTGGTTTCGGAATACTCGTCCTCAAATTCTTCACTCAGTACGCTGAAATTAATGATATTGCCAAGGTAGTTGTCTCTTTTTTTGCCAAATCTCACCTGGTATTTCAATCCGCTTTCCGTATCGAAATAATAGGTATCTCCGCTCTGGATCTCGGGAACCATGATCTCATAGGGTTCGAAAGAAGGTTTATAATCTTTCCGCAACAGTGTATTCGGGTTCGTTTCAGCCATGGGGGAACATCTGTTTAAATACTTCTTCAACCTTACTTGCAAATTTTATACCGATCTTGTATTTGGAATGATCCAGTCCCTTTTTATTGTATTTGGAAACAAAAATGGTTTTGAAGCCCAGTTTTTCGGCTTCTGCAATTCTCTGTTCGATCCGGCTGACCGGCCTCACCTCGCCTGAGAGTCCCACTTCAGCAGCAAAGCAAAGGGATTTATCAACAGGGATATCCACGCTTGAAGAAAGAATGGCTACCGTGACCGCCAGATCGATGGCCGGGTCGTCAACTTTTATTCCCCCGGCGATATTCAGGAAAACATCTTTGGACCCGAGCCGGAATCCCGCTCTTTTTTCAAGGACGGCCAGGAGCATATTCAGGCGCCGGATGTCAAAGCCGGTACAGGACCGCTGGGGGGTTCCGTAAACAGCGCTGCTAACGAGTGACTGCACTTCGATTAAAAAAGGCCGGTTCCCGTTGAGTGTGGCGGCGATGGCTATACCGCTCATGTTCTCATCCCCGTGGGAGAGCAGAATCTCGGAAGGATTGTGGATCTCTCTCAAACCCTTGCC